>JBCCQJ010000087.1:0-15311 GCA_039024395.1 Bacteroidota bacterium
AGCCCCGGACGACGAGTGCGACGCGGCGAGGGCGGAATCTGGACCGTCCGCGCCGATCTGGGTGATTGTCCACACGCCCTAGTCCTCGTCCCCCGAGGCAGCCTCGGCGACGGGCTCTTCCGAGCGCTTGCTCTTCTTCTTGCGGCGGCGGCGCTTCTTCTTGGGCGTGGCGTCGCCGGTCTCCGCCTCGGGGCGGTCGTGGCCGGTCTCGGGCTCCGAGGCGGTCGAGACGTCGTCGTGGGCGTCCGCGTGTGCCGTGTCCGGGTCGTCCCCCTCGGGACGCTCGTCGCTGGCCCGCTCGTCGTCGTCGCGGCGGCGGTCCCGGCGGCGGCTCCGGCCGCCCTCGTCGCGGCGGCCGCCTTCGCGGCGCTCGCGGGCCTCGCGCTGCGCCACGTCGTACTCGCTCTCCGAGCGGTCCATCGCCGGCCCGACAGGCGCGTCGTGGAGCGACTGCTGGTAGGCCTCGTCGAGGAGCATCGCCAGCACCTCGGGCTCGCCCTCCTCGACGAGCTGCCGGGCGACGGCCACGAACCGCTGCTGGCGCTCGCGCTCCATGTTCGAGCGGCCGCGCATCCGGTCCTCGAGGCGGTTGGTCAGGCGCTGGCCGACGCGCGACGCCATCTCCTCGTCGGTCGGCAGCTCGCGCTCTTCGAGGGGGATGTCGTACTTGCGCGCGATCTGGCGGAGCGTGGGCATGTCGGTCGCCGTCGTGATGGCGATCGAGACGCCGGCCTTGCCGGCGCGGGCCGTCCGGCCGGAGCGGTGGACGTAGTACTCGCGGTCCTGCGGGATGTCGTACTGGAAGACGTGGCTGAGGTCGGGCACGTCGATGCCGCGCGCGGCCACGTCGGTGGCGACGAGGAAGCGCAGCTCGCCGTCGCGGAGGCGCTTCATGGTCTTCTCGCGCGCCTTCTGCGTCAGGTCCGACGAGATGCCGGCCGCGTTGTAGCCGTAGTTGTTGAGGAACGTCGCCAGGTACTCGACCTCGCGGCGCGTGTTGGCGAAGATGATGGCCGCCGACGGGTTCTCCCACTCGATGAGCGAGGCCAGCGTGCGGTCCTTGTCCATCGGCGCCACCTGGTAGGCGCGGTGGGCCATCTGCTCGACGTGGATCTGGCCGCCGGCCGTGGCCAGGAACACGGGGTCGGTGAGGAACTCCTGCCCGATCCGCTGCACCTGGTACGGCATCGTGGCCGAGAACATGTACGAGTCGCGCTCGCGCGGGAGGTAGCGGCGGACCTTGATCATGTCCGGGAAGAAGCCCATCGAGAGCATCTCGTCGGCCTCGTCGAGGATGATGGTCCGCAGGCGGTCGAGCTTGAGCGTCCTGCGCGAGAGGTGGTCGAGCACGCGGCCCGGCGTGCCGACGACGATCTGCACGCCGCGCTCAAAGGCGTCGATCTGCGGCCCGTAGCCGACGCCGCCGTAGACGGGGATCGCGTCGAGCTGCTCCGCCTCGGGGAGGCCGGCGTTCATGCGCTCGAACTCGGCGTGGATCTGGCTCGCCAGCTCGCGGGTGGGGCAGAGCACGAGCGCCTGCGTGTGCTTCTCGGCGGCGTCGAGCTTCTCGAGGAGCGGGAGCAGGAACGCGCCCGTCTTGCCGGAGCCCGTCCGCGACTGGACGATCAGGTCGCGGTTCTCGAGGATGTACGGGATGGCCTGCGCCTGGACAGGCATGAGGCCGGGCCAGCCGAGCGCCTCGATGCCGTGCTGGAGCCGCTCGGGGAGGTCGGCGATGGCGGCCTCCTCGCGGTCGTCGTCGGGCGCGTCGAACGGGGTCTGGAGCTTGCGCTCGGACTTGGCCTCGTTCTGGGCCTTCTGGGTAAAGTCAAACGTGGCTTTGTACGCCATGTGTCGGGGGATGGGTGGAGAGACCGCCCGGGATCGTGTCTCTCGCCCGACCGGCGTCGCAGGCGCGGGGCCAGAAGCCGGCCGCTCGCGCCGACGCGGCACTTCCGCGTCTGCACCAGGGTACGCACGAACACGCGCCGCTGCCGTCTCCGAGGCGGTCTTCGGGCGGAGTTCTCCCCGCCTCGGGGCCGCGTGATCCCCCGAGGCAGCGATCTGCGTGATGGGTGCAGACCTTCCTCCCCTTCCCGACTGCCATGCGCATCGCAACCTCCCCCCTTCGTGCCCTCCTCCTCGCCGGCTGCGCGATCAGCCTCGCCGGCTGCTCCGAGGTGAGTCAGCTCGCCCGCGACACGATCTCCGACGTCAGCGGCCGGCCCCTCCCGGCCACCGACGACACGCCGCGCGCCTACGAGACCTCGCAGGGCGAGTCGATCCAGTTCGCCCTCGGGGCGGTGGCCTTCGCCGACCGGGCCGATCGGTTCGCCCCGACCCAAGACCTCAACGACGCCTACCTCGACCCCTGGCAAGCCGTCGGGCCGCCCGACTACGAGACCGGCTGCCGGGACGGCGACGAGTGCTACGTCTCGCTCACGCCCGGCGGCGTGGCCGTGTTCGAGTTCACCAACAACACCCTCTTCGACGGCCCTGGGAACGACATCGTCGTCTTCGAGATCGGGCCGGACGTCGAGGCGACGACCGTCGAGATCTCCGTCGACGGCCGCGACTACGTCTCGCTCGGGCGCGTCGAGGGCTCGTCGGCCGCGCTCGACATCGGCGGCCGGGGCCGGTCTGGGGCGCAGTACCGGTTCGTGCGCCTCACCGACGTCGCCGACCAAGGCGGGACCAGCGGCTCGACGCCGGGCGCCGACATCGACGCCGTCGGCGCGATCCACGCCGAGCGGCGGTAGGCACGTCGTTAGAGCGGCACGCGGACGTTCAGACCAAGGGCCCGCTCGCCGGTCGGCACGGCGAGCAGGGTCGGTCGGGCGTCGACCCCGAGCGCGGTCCGCCGCGCTCGGCCCCGAGGCGGGTGAAACGCAGACTACCACGGCGCCCGCCTCGGGGCCTGACGCAAACGCACGACCCCCTTCGGGCTGTCCTCCCCCGAGTCGGCTACAGACCGACCCGAAGCGTGGCGCCTGGGACGGCCGTGCCGTCCTGCGTGGTCACAGCCGCTGGGCGCACGCTCACGGTGTACCCGATCGTCGCCCCGATGGACGGAAGCACGACGTACGAGGCCGCGCCGACCAGGAACCCCGCGATCTCCGCGCGGCTCGGTTCCCCGATCAGCGCATCCCTGTGGAGAACGATGAGCCCCACCCCGACGGCTCCGCCGACGACGGCCCCTCCCAGCGTCGCGAACCCATTGCCGTCGTAGCCCCGCAGATCGCCCGCGATGTTGACGGCCATTCCACTCGCCAACGGGGCGAGCAGCACCATCTCGCCTGACCCTACCGTGGCCGCAAAGCCGAGCGAGGCTGCGGACACGGCCACACCTGCCATCGCCATGTACGAGCGGGTGGCCGCTGAGGGCCGGCTCGGAGGCGCCAGGGCGTCCGGCGTGCGCTGGGCGTGAGCCGATGCAGAGAGCAGAACGAGGGACACGACAAGGACACGCATCGGGGTCGGGGAAGCCACTCTCAGCGGATCGACCCTACATCGCCATCCCGCCGTCGACGTGGAGGACGTGGCCGGTCACGTACGTGCTCGCGTCCGAGAGCAGGAACAGGACCGCCGCCGCGATGTCGCCCGGCGCCCCGAGGCGGCCCAGCGGGATCTGCCCCTTCATCGCCTCGGTGACGCCCTCGCCCAGCTCGGCCGTCATGTCGGTCTCGATGTAGCCCGGCGCGACGACGTTGGCGCGCACGCCCCGGCCGCCCAGCTCGCGCGCGAGGCTCTTCGTGAACCCGATGAGCCCGGCCTTCGAGGCGGCGTAGTTGGCCTGCCCGGCGTTGCCCGTCACGCCCACGACCGACGAGACGGTGACGATGCTGCCCGACCGCTGCCGCATCATCGGCCGGTAGGCCGCCTTGGCGACGTGGAAGGCGCCCGTCAGGTTGGTGTCGATGACCGCCTGCCAGGCGTCGGCGTCCATCCGGATCATCAGCCCGTCGCGCGTGATGCCCGCGTTGACGACGAGGCCGTCGATGGCGCCCCACTTGGCCGTCACCGCCTCGACGGCGGCCGCCGCGTCGTCGGCGCTCGCGGCGTCGGCCTGGATTGCGAGCGCCTTGTCCGCGCCCCCGAGGCGGTCGACCAGTTCCCGCGCCGTCTCGGTGGACGAGCGGTAGGTGAACGCGACGGTCGCGCCCGCCTCGGCAGCGGCTTCGACGACGGCGCGGCCGATGCCGCGGGTGCCGCCGGTGACGAGGACGGTCTTGCCAGAGAGATCGAGGGAGACGGGCATGGGAAACCGGAGGAGAAGGCCGGAAGGTAGAGACGCCTCGCCGAGGCGTCTCCGCCACGTCAGCGCCAACGCCATCGCACGGACGCGACGCCTCCCCGAGGCGGTCAGCGCCGGGGTGGTCAGCCCCCGAGGCGGGAATTGGTCATGCCGCCTCAGAGCCCGACGTGGCGGTTGATTCGTCGCCCCCCTCCCGGCCTCCCCCCGCTGGGGGGAGGAGATCTCGTTGGTCCCGAGGCGGTCGGCCCCGAGGCGGCGGTCAGCGGTCCGCCGTCGGCGGTCAGCCCCCGAGCGCCTCGAGATCCGCGGCCGTCCCGGCCTGCGCCGTCTCGGCGTCGCGCCCGAGCGTGCGGCGCACGAGGCCCGAGAGCACCTTGCCCGTCCCCACCTCGACGAACCGCGTCGCCCCCGAGGCGGCCATGGCCTCGAGCGACTGCGCCCAGCGGACCGGCGCCGTGAGCTGGTCCAGGAGCCGCGTCCGGATCGCCTCGGGGTCGGTCGTCGGCTCGGCGGTCACGTTGAGCACGACCGGGCACGACGGCACGCCGATCTCCAGGCCCTCCAGCGTCTCGGCCAGGCCGTCGCGCGCGAACGCCATGAGCGGGCTGTGGAAGGCACCCGACACCGGCAGCGGCACCACGCGCCGCGCGCCCGCCTCGGAGGCCAGCACGCTGGCGCGCTCGACCGCCGGGCCGTCGCCCGAGATCACGATCTGGCCGGGGTCGTTGTAGTTGGCCGGCACCACCTCGCCCGGGCCCGCCTCGGTGGCCTCGCGGCACGCCGCCTCGAGGCGGTCGGCGTCGAGCCCCAGCACGGCCGACATGGCGCCAGGCCGCACATCGCCGGCCTGGGCCATCAGCTCGCCGCGCCGCCGGACGGCCCGGAGGCCGTCGGCGAACGACAGCGCGCCGACGGCCGCGAGCGCGCTCCACTCCCCGAGGCTGTGGCCCGCCGCGAGGTCCGGCGCGAGGCCCCGCGCGCGCAGCGCCGCGTTCGCCGCGAGGCTGTGCGTGTAGAGCGCCGGCTGCGTGACCTCGGTCGGCTTGAGCGCCTCCGCGTCGTCGCCGAACATGAGGGCGGTGAGCGCGAAGCCGAGCACGTCGTCCGCCTCGGCGTAGACCGCGGCCGCCTCGGGGATCTCGGCGAGGTCGGCCCCCATGCCGGGTGCCTGCGAGCCCTGGCCGGGGAAGAGGAAAGCGATCATCGGAAGAAGGGAAAAGGGAGAATGGAAAAGAGAGAAGTGGCAGAAGCGCTCAGGAACGATGGAAGCGGGAGCACCCGCCCGTCTCCCCTTTCACTTTTCCCTTCTCACTTCGCCCCGTCGTAGGCCCACTTGAGCCAGGTCGCGCCCCAGGTGAAGCCACCGCCGAAGGCGGCCAGCACGAGGTTGTCGCCGCGCCGCAGCTCGGGCTCCCAGTCGGCGAGGCAGAGCGGGAGCGTGGCCGCGGTCGTGTTGCCGTAGCGGTCGATGTTGATCATCACCTTGTCGCCGCCGATGCCCATGCGGCGGGCCGTCGCGTCGATGATGCGGAGGTTGGCCTGGTGCGGCACGAGGTAGCGCACGTCCTCTGGCCCGAGGTCGTTGCGCGCCATGATCTCGGCCGCCGCGTCGGCCATGCCCACGACGGCCCGCTTGAAGACCGTCTTGCCGTCTTGCTGCGCGTAGTGGAGCCGCGCGTCGACGGTCTCGTGGGTCGCCGGGTGGAGCGAGCCGCCGCCGGGCATCGAGAGCGCGTCCACGCCCGAGCCGTCGACGTACTGGACGCTGTCGAGCACGCCGTGGCCGTCCGTGGCCGGCTCCAGCAGGGCCGCCCCGGCGCCGTCGCCGAAGATGACGCACGTCGTCCGGTCGGTGTAGTCGATGATCCGGCTCATGGTGTCGGCCCCGATCACGAGCACCTTTTTGTGCAGGCCCGACTCGATCATCTTGGCGCCCGTCGTGAGCGCGTAGAGGAAGCCCGAGCACGCCGCCGAGATGTCGTAGCCCCAGGCATTGCCCGCCCCGAGGTGGTGCTGCACGAGGCACGCCGTCGCCGGGAAGACCATGTCGGGCGTGACCGTCGCGAGCAGGATGCAGTCGACCTCCTCGGGGGCGACGCCGGCCTTGTCGAGGCACTGCCGGGCCGCCTCGGTGGACATGAACGCGGTCGCCTTGGTCTCATCCCTCAGGATGCGGCGCTCGCGGATGCCGGTCCGCGTCCGGATCCACTCGTCGTTCGTGTCGACCAGCTTCTCGAGGTCGGCGTTTGTGAGCCGGTCCGGGGGGAGGTAGAGGCCGACCGCCGTGACCGCCGCCGTCGTCGTCGTCTGAGCCATGCCGCGTTAGTGAGAGGCCGACGCCTCCGAGGTGGAGTCCTGGAGCGCGCGCGCGATCCGGGACGTGAGGTTCTGCTCGACGAGGTCGGCCGCGCCGAGCACCATCTGGCGGATCGCCCGCGCCGACGAGCCGCCGTGCCCGATCACGACCGTCCCGTCGATGCCCAGCATGGGCACGCCGCCGAACGCCTGGTAGTCGAACGGCGCCAGCATCCCCTTGAGAACACCGCCGACCGTCTGCGCCGCCTCGGGGGCGAGCTGCTGCCGCCCGATCTCGTCGCGGACCATCGCCGGCAGGATCGTCGCCACCGACTCGGCCAGCTTCAGCACCACGTTGCCCACGAACCCGTCGCAGACGCACACGTCGGCCCCGTGCTGGAGGATGTCGCGGCCCTCGACGTTGCCCACAAACCGGAGCACGCCGCGGTCGCCGAGCGCCCGGAGCGTCTGGTGGACCTCCTTGATCGTCTCGGTGCCCTTGCCCGGCTCCTCGCCCACATTCACAAGCCCGACCGTCGGCTCGTCCTTGCCCAGAAACGCCGACCCGAAGACCGAGCCCATGCGCGCGAACTGGACGAGGTGCTCCGGGCGGACCTCCACGTTGGCGCCGACGTCGAGGAGGACGCACGTGCCGGTGGGCGTGGGCAGGTAGCCCGGGAGCGCCGGGCGGAGGACGCCCGGCAGGCGCCCCAGCCCGAACAGGGCCGCCGCCATCACGGCACCCGTGTTGCCGGCGCTCGCGAACCCGTCGGCCTTGCCCGTCTTGACGGCCCCGATGCCGACGTGGACCGACGAGTTGGGCTTGCCCTTGAGCGCCTCGGTGGCGCTCTCGCCCATCCCGATCGCCTCGGGGGCATGCACCACGCGGAGCCGCTCGCCCTCGCCCTCCCCGAGGCGGTCCAGCTCGGCCCGCACCTCGTCCTCGCGGCCGACCAGCAGGACCGTCATCCGGTCGCCGGCCTCGGCGACGGCCTCCAGCACGCCCTCGACGACGACGCTCGGCGCGTGGTCTCCGCCCATGGCGTCGACGGCGACTCGGACGGGCATGGGGGGTGACGGGCTGGGGCGAGAGGGGACGCGAAGATACCCCGGCCCCTACGAGAAACGCCCGCGCCAGGCTCCCGAGACGGGAGGGCGCGGGCGAGACCGGCGGCGCGGGCCGCCTCGGCGACGGCGGCCCCGAGGCGGCGAACCGGGCCGGGGCCGGCTAGACGTAGTCCGGGCGCTCGACGACGGCCCGGCCGCGGTAGTAGCCGCAGGTCGGGCAGGCGCGGTGCATCAGCTTGGTCGTGCCGCAGTGGGTGCACTCGTGCGTCTGCGGCAGGCTCTTGATCTTGTACTGCGCGCGCCGCTTGGCGGTGCGGGCCTTCGAGTGTTTGCGCTTCGGGTTGGCCATGGGAGTCGGGTGTCGGAGGAGGCGCGAGCCTCGGGGTCAGTCGGTGGAATCGGGGGGGGCGCTGCGGAGCGCCTCGAGCGCCGCCCAGCGGTCGTCGGCAGGCTCGCCCTCGGCGGGGCCGCCGAACGCGGTCGGGATCTCGGCCGCCTCCGCCTCGGGGCTCACGCGCCGCGTGGGGAGGGCGAGCAGGAGCGTGTCGCGGACCGGGTCGGTGAGGTCGATCTCGGTCGCGTCGGCCGGGAAGGGCACGACGCCCTCGTCGTCCTCCGAGGCGGCGTCGGCCGTGAACAGAACGGCGTGCTCGCCCTCGATCTCCTGGTCGAACGGCGCCAGCGTCCGGTCGCACTCGAGGTGGGCCGTCGCGCGGGCCGTGTACTGGGCCAGGACGCGCTGCTCGCCGACGTCGAGGCGGAGGTCGACGGCGACGTCCGAGAACATCTCGGGGTCGAGACCGAGGTCTGCAGCGGTCGGCCGGAGGGCCTCCTCGTGGAGGCCGAGAGGCAGGGAGGCGATGCGGACCCGGAGCATGGGGCGGGCGTCAAGGAACGGGCGGCGACGGGCGACCCGCCCCAGGGGGCAGAGCGCGAGAAGCTTGGGAAGGTAGGAGCCGGCCGAACCCTTCAGCAAGGGCCTCACGGGATGTTGAAAAACCCCGAGGCGGAGGGGCTCTGCTCCCCCCGGTCCACCCCCTGATCCCCCGATGGGGTGGATTCCCACACCAGCTCAGGCATCACTCGAAGCCCTCCGTTCACAACATGTGGATAACGAGATCAGGAAAAGATTACGCGCGGCGCCTCGGAGGCCCATCTCCGGTAATCCGCCCATGCGGGGCTCCACCTCTGGGCCGTAAACCGAAGCCGCGCAAGGACACCTCTTTTTGAGAAGGACCGGCGGTTTTCCCCCGAGGCGGACCGGCCCGGGAACCGTTCCCCCGCCCAGAGCGCTCAGAACATCGACGGCATGTGTGGACAAGTCCGGGGATCGTCGACCGCCCCCCTCCCACATTCGGCCGGCCGTCCCGATATTCCGACCCCCTGTCCCCTTCCCCTCGCCTCTGGATGACCCGCTGATGGACCGCTCGCGCGACGACGTCTGGAACGAGTGCCTCGGCATCATCCGGGACAACATCAGCCGGCAGAGCTTCCGGACGTGGTTCGAGCCGCTCCGGGCGGTCGGGCTCGAGGAGGAGGACGGCGCGCTCAAGCTGACGGTCCAGCTCCCGAGCCGGTTCTACTACGAGTGGCTCGAGGAGCACTACTTCGCGCTCCTCCGCAAGACGATCGCCAAGGTGCTCGGGCCGGGCGGGCGGCTCTACTACGACATCGTGATCGAGCGTGAGGAGCCCGCCTCGGGGAGCGGCCGTCGCGGGGTCTCGATGGAGCTGCCGGCCAAGCCGGCCGTCAACGTGCCGCCGCCGGACGGCTACCGGCCGCCGCCGGTCGAGCTGCCCGAGGGCGTCACGCCGCCGCGCCCGTCCGGCGACGTCCCCCTCGGGGGCGACCAGCCCGGCGGCCGCCGCGCGGCGCGCCAGGCAGCGAGCGCACAGGCGGCCCCGCTCGCGCACCCGTTCGCGATGCCGGGCGTGCAGCCGATCCAGGTCGACCCGCACCTCAACAACGCCTACACGTTCGAGAGCTTCATCGAGGGCGACTGCAACCGCCTCGCGCGGAGCGCCTCGTGGGCGATCGCCCAGGCGCCGGGCCAGACGAGCTTCAACCCGTTCCTGATCTACGGGGGCGTGGGGCTCGGCAAGACGCACCTCATCCAGGCCATCGGCAACTTCGCGCGCGCGAACGGCCACGCGAAGGCGGTCCGCTACGTGTCGTCGGAGAAGTTCACCGCCGAGTTCGTCCAGTCGATCCAGAACCACCGGATCGCCGAGTTCTCGGCGTTCTACCGCGGCATCGACATCCTCATCATCGACGACATCCAGTTCTTCGGCGGCAAGGAGAAGACGCAGGAGGAGTTCTTCCACATCTTCAACGAGCTGCATCAGCAGGGCAAGCAGATCGTGCTCTCGGCCGACCGGCCGCCCAAGGACATCGTCGGCATCGAGGAGCGCCTGCTGAGCCGGTTCCAGTGGGGCCTCGCCGCCGACGTGCAGCAGCCCGACTTCGAGACGCGCATTGCCATCCTGAAGCGGCAGGCCAAGGACGACGGGACGCAGGTGACCGACCCGGTGATCGAGTACGTCGCCACCCACGTCAAGAGCAACATCCGCGAGCTCGAGGGCGCGCTGATCCGGCTCCAGGCCCACGCCGCGCTCACCTCCCGCGAGATCGACCTCGAGCTGGCGCGCGAGGTCCTGCGCGACCTCATCACCGAGGCGCGCCCGCAGCTCACGATCGAGACCATCCAGTCGATCACGTGCGACTACCTCGACATCCCCGAGGACCTCGTGCGCGCGCGGACGCGCAAGCGGGAGGTCGTGCAGGCCCGCCAGGTGGCGATGTACTTCTCGAAGGAGATCACGAAGCACAGCCTGAAGACGATCGGGCTCCACTTCGGCGGGCGCGACCACTCGACGGTGATCCACGCCGTGCGCAGCGTCGAGGACCAGATCGACACCGACCCCAGCTTCCGCGAGATGGTGGGCGCGATCCGGAAGAAGCTGGAGATGCACCAGCGGTAGCCCGCCTCGAGGCGGGGGACCACGGACGACAGACCGCGGACCGCCGCCTGAGCGCTCGGTTCAGACGACACCGCCTCGGGGCCGACCGTCACCTCGGGGCCTGTCCCGCTTCGCCATGAATCTCATCCGCTCGGTCTCGGATCTCGTCCAGGCGTTGGACCGCGGGGAGCGGGTGAAGTACCTGCTCTTCTGGGGCCATCAGCCGGGGCGGGAGGGCGCCGTCGACAAGGCGTGCCTGAGCCAGTGGTACCCGGCCTCGTTCGAGGTGGACGACACGATGTACCCGTCAGCCGAGCACTTCATGATGGCCGAGAAGGCCCGGCTGTTCGGCGACACCGAGGCGATCGGTCGCATCCTCGACGCCTCGCACCCCGGCGCCGCCAAGCGGATCGGGCGCGAGGTCCGGGGCTACAATGAGACCGCATGGTCGGCCGTGCGCGTCGACGCCGTCGTTCGCGGGAACGTGGCCAAGTTCGGCCAGAACGCGGCCCTCGCGGCGTTCCTCCTCGGGACCGGCGAGCGCGTCCTCGTCGAGGCGAGCCCGGTCGACGCCGTCTGGGGCATCGGGCTCGCGGCCGGCGACGGGCGGGCGCAGAACCCGAGCCAGTGGCAGGGCGACAACCTGCTGGGGTTCGCGCTGATGGAGGCCCGCCACCGCCTGTCGTAGCGCCCCGCCTCGGGGCCGACCGCCTCGGGGCCGGGGACCACGGACAGAGCCTGCCCCCGCGGAGGCGGGGGATCACGGCCGTGCGGCAACACATCCCCGAGGCGGCACGCCTCGGAGCCAACCGCCTCGGGGCGGAGGGACGACAGACCACGGATCGCCGACCACGGATGGCCGCCTCGGAGCCGGCCGCCTCGGTGGTTTTTGTTCTCCTCCCCCCAGCGGGGGGAGGTCGGGAGGGGGGCGACGAATCGACCGCCTCGGGGTCTGTCGACCTCAGTGCCCATCTCCGAGGTCGCTCTGCTGCAGGCGCACTACGACCCCGAGGCGGTGCCAAGCGAGTTCGCCCTCCCCTGCACGCACGGTCGTGCGTGCGCTTCCTCCCACTGGGAGGGGGAGATCTCATGGTGTGGCGTCTTGCTCGCCCCCGAGGCGGTGCCGTCCAGCCCGACCGCTCAGGCGGCGGTCCGTCGTCCGCGGTCCGTCGTCCCGCCGCCCCGAGGCGGTTCTGCCGCGGGAGAGAACCGGACGGTCTGCCCCCCGTTTCCGTACTTTGCAGATCCCCCCGGACCGTCGATCCTGCGTCCGCACCTCCCGACTGTCATGAAGTTCACCGTCTCCAGCGCCGACCTTCTCCGCGCGCTCTCGACCGCCGGCGGGGCGGTCCCCTCGAAGAGCACCCTGCCGATCCTCGAGTGCGTCCTCTTCGAGCGCGACGGCGACGCGCTGCGCCTCGCGGCGACGGACCTCGAGATCTCGATCGTCCAGCGCCTCGCGGTCACGTTCGAGCAGAACGGGACGGACGCCAAGCAGCGGATCGCGGTCCCGGCCAAGCGCCTCACCGACACGCTCCGCGCCCTCCCCGACCTGCCGGTGACCATCACGACCGACGGCGAGTTCAACGTCGAGCTGACGACCGACCAGGGGCGCTACAAGATGGTCGGCTACGACGGGGGCGACTACCCGGCGCTGCCGTCGCTCGACGACGCGCAGGCGGTCGAGGCCGACGGCGCCCTCGTCAAGCGGGCCATCGACAAGACGGGCTTCGCGGCCTCCAAGGACGCCCTCCGCCCGGCCATGATGGGCGTCCTCTTCCAGATCCGCCCCGAGAAGTCGACCGTCGTCGCGACCGACGGCCACCGGCTCGTCAAGCTGACCGTCGACGGCCTCACGGCCGAGTCGGTCGACGTGATCGTGCCCGAGAAGGCGCTCTCGCTCGCCGGCAAGGCCGCCGGCGAAGGCGACTGCACGATCCGCATCGCCTCGGGGTACGTCGGGTTCGACTTCGGCGACACGCAGGTGATCGGGCGGCTCATCGAGGAGCAGTACCCGAACTACGAGGCCGTCATCCCGGTCGAGAACGAGAAGCGGCTGACGGTCGGCCGCGAGGCACTCTTGGCGGCCGTCCGCCGCGTGGCCCTCTACTCGTCGTCGATGACGCACCAGATCCGGCTCTCGCTCGAGAGCGACGCCCTGACGGTCTCGGCCGAGGACATCGAGCGCGCCTCGGAGGCCAAGGAGCGCGTGCTCTGCGACTACGACGCCGACGCGATGGAGATCGGCTTCAACTCGCAGTACCTCCAGGAGGTGCTCTCGAACGTCGACGGCGAGGACGTGGTGTTCGAGTTCTCGTCGCCCAACCGCGCCGGCGTCGTCTCGCCGTCGGAGGCGAACGAGGGCGAGGAGCTGCTGATGCTCATCATGCCGGTGATGCTCAACACGTACGCGTAGACCGGGGGGCAGGTGCGTGGTTCGTGGTGCGTGGGACAGACGTCCCCGTCACGGCACGCCTCATCGCACACCCCCACGTCCAACGGCCCACGTCCCAGGCGGGGAGCGGTCACTTTCGAGCCCTCCGGCCGCGTGTCGGAGGGCTCTTCGTTTGCCTCCGCCTCGGGGCTAGAGCCGGGCCTCGAGGCGGACGAACAGGCGCGGCGCGAGGGGCGCCCCCAGCGGATGCATCCGCTCCTCGGCGCCAAGCACGTTGCGGCCGCCGAGGGCGAGGCGGAGGCGCTCGCCCCACGCCCGCCGGCGCAGGCCGAGGTCGAGGAGGGCGGCCGCCGGCAGGTCCGCCTCGGGGAACGCGTCCCAGCGCGACCCGCTGCGGAGGGTGAGGCGCGCCCAGAGCGCGAGCCGGTCGTCGGGGCGGAGCGTCGCGTCGAGGGCGCCCCCGAGGCGGGGCAGGCGGCGCCACGCCCGCCGGTAGGCGGCAGCGCCCCAGACTGCGCCCTGCGCCCGCGCCGAGGCCCGGACGCGGAGGCCCCGCCGCTGCCACACCGCCTCGGCCCGACTGAGCACGGCCCCGCCGGACGTCGCGTAGACGGACCCGAGGGCGTCCGGCTCGGCGAGGCGGAGGCGTCCCTCCGCCGCCTGCACCTCGGCCGAGGCCCGCAGGCGCACCGCCCCGAGGCGGTTGGAAACCCCGAGGCGGACGAGCCCCACGTCAGCCGGCGTGTCGACGCGGGCGGTCCGCGCGATGCCGTCAGCGCCGCGGGCGCCCCAGAGACCGAGGTCGCGCGCCGCCTCGGGGAGCGTCCGCGACGCGGCGGCCGAGAGCATGATTCTGCTGCCGAGCGGACGCTCGACCTGGATCCCGCCGCCGAGCCCGCTCCCGGCCCCCGAGGCGGACGCGGTGATCCGCCAGCCCGCATGATCCGTGCGTCCCCACCCCGAGGCGTGGACGACAGAGCCGTCAGTCAGGCCCGCGCCTTCCGCCTCGGCGAGGTCGAGGCGGACGCCGCCCGCCCACGCGCCCGCTGCGGCGGTGAGCGCGGCGTCGAGACGAGTCTCCGTCCACGACGGGTCGGCGTCGAGGCGGCTCCAGTCGGGCCGCTCCAGGCGCAGGCGCGCGGCGTGGAGGTGGCCGCCGAGGCGCAGCCGGCCTACCGCCCGGTCGCCGGCGACGGTCGCCTGCACCGAGGCGTGGTCGAGCGGCACCTCGGTGCCCGCCTCGGGGACGAACGGGAGGTCCTCAGCCGTCCGCACTCCGAGGCGAACGCGCAGCCCTGCCGCCCGGCCGGCGGTCGCTGCGACGACGGCGTTCCGCTTCGGGTAGCGCGACGAGGCGGCGGTCGTCCTGTCGAGCATGGCCGGGTCGGTGGGGTGCATCTTCTGGCGCCGCGCGCTCGCCCACACGGCGCCCTCCCCGAGGCGGAGCCCGGCCGCGCCCTCGACGTCCGGACCCCATCGGTCGACGTTGGGCAGCGTGGGGTCGAGGTAGCGCGCGGGGCCGGGGTCGCCCGCCTCGTTGCCGAGGCTGTAGGCGCCGTAGAGACTGCGGGCTGGCGGAGCCGTCTGGACGTCGATCCACGGCCCACCGAAGGCGCCGCCCGCGACGCCGAGGCCAGGGCAGACGACGACGCGCTCGACCTCGCCGAGGGCGACAGGCAGCGCGGCGAGCCCCGGCGGCTCAGGTCCGGCCCCGAGCGCCACCGGCGCCCCATCGACGAGCACCCGAACGGGCTCGGCGAAGGGGATCCCGACCGACGCGACCGGCTGGAGGTCGAACCCGTCGACGGTCACGTGGTCGAGGGCGCCCGCGAGGTCGAGGACCTCGGAGATCGTAATCGCGCCGGCCGCCTCGATGTCGGCGCGCGTGACGACGGCGCCGCCCGTGCACGGGGCGTCGGCGGAGTCCGGCACCGCCTCGGAGAAGGCGACCAGGAGAACGGCGAGGGCGAGCGCCGTCACCGGAGCACCTCGCGGAGCCAGGCCGGCGTGTCGAGCCGGAGGGCGAGTCCGCCCGAGACGACGGTCAGCGTGGCCGGATCGGCGAGGGTGATGCGCATCAGGTCGGCCTCGGCCCAGACCTCGACGCGCGCCCCGAGGCGGAGCGCGCCGCCGCCCCACGCCCCGACGGCGACCTCGGTCTCGTTCTGGAAGTTGCCCGCCTCGGGGTCGTCGAACCGGAACAGCGCCGCGCCGACGCGCACGCCGGCCCCGAGGCGGAGCGGCCCCGCCTCGGCCTGCGGCCCCCACCCGAGCGTGGGCACGGCGAGGAGGACCGCCGGGACGTCCTCTCCGCCCGGGACGTCGGCCGTGGTCGCCC
>JBCCQJ010000088.1:0-15263 GCA_039024395.1 Bacteroidota bacterium
CGTGGCGGTGGCGAGCAAGCTGGCGCGTCAGGCGTGGGCGGTGCTGCACTACCGGGAGCCGTACGTGGACGGCTTGGGCTTGAGCCCTTGACATTCTGCACAGTTCATCCTGAGCGAGCGCAGCGAGTCGAAGGATCTCCGTCGAGCACAGCGTTCGGTCGAGCGCCCTCATCGAGGCAGTAGCCTCCGGAGATCCTTCGGCTCCGCCACTGCGCGGCTCCGTTCAGGCTGACACGAGGGGATGACGGCGCGAGAACAGTCGGTCTAGCTTCCAGGCTCACCTCTACGCCTCAATGCTCCGCCTCTCCGCCTTCGCCCTCCTCCTCGCCGCCACCGCCTCGGCGCAGGCGCCCAGCCCCGAGGCGTTCCTCGGCTACCGCCTCGGGGAGCGGTTCACGCCGCACCACCGGGTCGTCGATTACGTGACGGCCGTGGCGGACGCGAGCGACCGCGTCACGCTCGTGCCCTACGGCGAGACGCCGCAAGGCCGCCCGCTCATCGCCCTCATCGTCGCCGGCGACGGCGTCGACCCCGAGGCGATGCGGCAGAGCCACCTCGCGGCCGCCTCGGGGTCAGGCGAGCCCGAGATGCCGGTCGTCTGGCTGAGCTACAACGTCCACGGCAACGAGGCCGTCGCCACCGAGGCGGCCCTCGAGACGCTTCACGCCCTTACGACCCCTGAGGCCGACGCGTGGCTGCGCGAGGTCGTGGTAGTCATCGACCCGTGCCTCAACCCGGACGGCCGCGACCGCTACGTCCACGGCTTCCAGCAGCGCGTCGGCGCGCGGCCCAACCCGGATCCCGACGCGCGCGAGCACGAAGAGCCATGGCCCGGCGGGCGGGTTAACCACTACCTGTTCGACCTCAACCGCGACTGGGCCTGGGGCACGCAGCCCGAGACGCGCGCCCGCCTCGCGCTCTACCAGCAGTGGATGCCGGCCGTCCACGTCGACTTCCACGAGCAGGGTGTCGATAGCCCGTATTACTTCGCGCCGGCGGCCGAGCCGTTCCACCCGCGCATCACGGCATGGCAGCGCGAGCTGCAAACGCGGATCGGCGAGGCCAACGCGGCCGTCTTCGACCGCGAGAGCCGGCTCTACTTCACCCGCGAGGTGTTCGACCTGTTCTACCCCGGCTACGGCGACACGTGGCCGACGTTCAATGGGGCCGTGGGCATGACCTATGAGCAGGGAGGCTCGGGCCGGGCCGGCCTCGCCATCGTCACCGCCGAGGGCGACACGCTGACCCTCGCCGCCCGCATCGCCAACCACGTCGCGACGGGCCTCGAGACGGTCGCCACGACGGCCCGCGACGCCGACGACGTGCGCCGCGAGTTCGCCGCCTACTTCGCGGCGCCGCTCGACGGCCCTGTGCGCGCCTACGCCGTCCGCGGCGACGCCGGCCGCCTCGGGGCGCTCGCCGACCTGCTCGACCTCCAGGGCATCGACTACGGATGGGCAGGCCGCGACCAGACCGCCTCGGGGACGCGCTACGGCGGCGGGCTCGCCGCCCCCGAGGCGGGCCGCGTGACCGTCCGCCCAGGCGACCTCGTGGTCCCGCTCGACCAGCCGAAGCGGACGCTCGCAGCGGTCCTGTTCGAGCCCGAGCCCGCCCTCGGCGACTCGGTGACGTACGACGCGACCGCGTGGGCGCTGCCCTACGTCTACGGCCTCGAAGGAATGGCCGTTGAGGCGACCGTCGACGCCTCGGGGCCGGCGCCGACGGCGGCGACGCTCCCCGCCGCGAGCCGGCCCTATGCCTACGTCGCGCCCTGGGAGGCCCCGGCCGACGCCAAGCTGCTGGCCGCGCTCCTGCGCGAGGGCGTCGGCGTGCGCGTCGTGCCGACGCCCTTCGAGGCGGGCGGCCAGACCTTCGCGCGCGGCGCCCTCGTCGTCACGCGCGCCGGCAACGCCCGCCTCGGGGACCGTCTCGACGCTCTCGTGCGGGACGCAGCCACCGAGGCGGGGCGTCCGCTCGCGGCGCTCGCCTCCGGGTTCGCCGCCTCGGGGCCGGACCTCGGCTCGAATCAAGTCGGGTTCGTGCGCAAGCCGACCGTCGCCGTCCTGGCTGACACGCCCGTCTCGACGACCGCCCTCGGCCCGATCTGGCACTGGTTCGACGCCGTCGTCGAGTACCCGGCTACGCTCCTGACGG
Organism: Bacteroidota bacterium; assembly: GCA_039024395.1. Lineage (GTDB taxonomy): Bacteria > Bacteroidota > Rhodothermia > Rhodothermales > Rubricoccaceae > Rubrivirga. Next base: position 2,155 of record JBCCQJ010000088.1, read on the forward strand.
CCGAGGGCTTCCGGGCGTCCGACCTCGACGGCGTCGACGTGCTCGTCCTCCCCGACGGCAGCTACGGCTCGTGGCTGAGCGCGTCGCGCGCCGAGGAGATCCGCGACTGGGTGCGCGCCGGCGGCCGCCTCGTGGCCTTCGAGCGGGCCGTGACCGCGCTCGCCCGGCGCGACGGGTTCTCGGTGCGCGTCCGCGACGCCCCCGAGGCGGACACCTCGGCCGAGGCCCGCCTCCAGTCGTACGGCGACCGGACGCGGCGAGGTGTGTCGGGCGACGTGCCGGGCGCCATCTACCGCGTCGCCCTCGACAACACGCACCCGCTCGCGTTCGGCTACCCCGACCACCTCTACATCCTCAAGCGGCGCGCGACGGCGGTCGAGTTCCTGACCGACGACTGGAACGTGGGCGTCGTGCGCGACGGCGCGCCGACGGCCGGGTTCGCCGGCGCCGAGGCACAGGCCCGCCTCGGGGACACCCTCGTGTTCGGGGTCGAGGAGATGGGACGCGGCGAGGTGGTCTACTTCGTCGACAACCCGCTCTTCCGCGGCTTCTGGGCCGACGGGCAGCTCCTGTTCGCCAACGCCGTCTTCGGGATGGAGGCGTTTTAGGGGCTGTGGGCTACCGGCTGTCGGCTTTCAGCGATCGGCTGTAAGCTGCAAGCGAGAACGCTCGGGCCATACGAAGCAAGGCCGACAGCCCAGAGCCGACAGCCCAGAGCCCCCACAGCCCCATGTCCGAGCCTCCGCGCACCGCTTCGTCCGCCGCCGGCTCGGTCTCGATCGCCCTCGGCGTGCTCGCCCTCGCCCTCTACGGCCTCCTCGGGACCGCCGGCGAGGGCGTGGCCGACGTGCCCGGCTCGCGGTTCATTCTGGCCGCCCTCCTCGTGGCGACGGGCTCGCTCCTCCACACCGGCCGCGGCCCGCGGTGGACGGTCTACGTGGCGGCCGGGCTCGCCGGGCTCATCACCGTCGACATCGTCCTGATGCTGGTGTAGACCCACGCCGCCAGCGTGCTCCGAGGCGGCTTTACCCCGAGGTGGTCTACCCCGAGGTGGGCGTCTTCCGGGCGGCGAGGCTCTTCTCGACAAAGGCGATCACCGCGCCGGCGACGTCCGTGCCCGTCGAGCGCTCGATGCCCTCCAGGCCCGGTGACGAGTTGACCTCGAGCACGAGCGGCCCGCGCTCCGACTGGAGCACGTCGACGCCGGCCACCTTGAGGCCGAGCGCCTTGCAGGCCGCGACGGCCGTCTTGCGCTCGGCCGGGCTGATCTTGACCGGCGCCGCGCTCCCGCCTCGGTGGAGGTTGGAGCGGAACTCGCCCTCGGCGCCCTGGCGCTTCATGCCCGCGATCACGCGGTCGCCCACGACGAGGAGCCGCACGTCGGCCCCGCCGGCCTCGGCGATGAACTCCTGCACGAGGAGGTAGGCCTTCATGCCGCGGAACGCCTGGATCACGCTCTCGGCGGCCTTCTTGGTCTCGCACAGGACCACGCCCACGCCCTGTGTCCCCTCCAGGAGCTTCACGATCACCGGCGGCCCGCCGACCGACCGGATGAGGTCGGCCGCCCCGTCGGCCTGGTAAGCGAAGGCCGTCCTCGGAAGGGCGATCCCCTTCTTGGCGAGGAACTGGTGGGCGCGGAGCTTGTCGCGGCTGCGCGTGATGCCGACGGCCGAGTTGAGCGTCCACACCCCCATCGCCTCGAACTGGCGCACGATGGCGAGCCCGTAGAACGTGATCGAGGCGCCCACGCGCGGGAGGATGGCGTCGGGAGGGTCGAGCGGCTGGCCGTGGTAGTGGACCTCCGGCCCGCGCTCGGTCAGGTGCGCCGTGCAGCGGAGCGTGTCGAGGACCTGGACCTCGTGCCCGCGCGCCTCGGCAGCCTCCACGAGGCGGCGCGTCGAGTACAGCGCGGGGTTGCGCGAGAGGATGGCGAGGCGCATGGGGTCGGGCGGGTCGGGCAAGTTGCTCAGGTTGGACGCGTCTTGACCCGCCGAACTCGCGAAACCCGCCGAACTCGCCAGACCTGCAAAACCCGCTCATCCCTCATAAAACGCTCCCGGGCGCTCGGGGCGGCCCAGGACGTACGACGCGCCCGCGTCGACGAGGACCCGGCCCGCCATCGCCTCGCGGCCGAGGAGCATCGGGAAGCGCATCTTGCGGCGGTCGGTGAGCGTCACCTCGACGGGCCACTCGGGCGCATCCGACCGGACCCCGAGGCGGAGCATCACCCCGACCACGATCCGCGCCTCGGTGTGGCCGCTCGACGACGTCACCTCGCGCTCGTCGACGACCGGCGCCTCGCAGCGGACCGCGATCCGCTCGGTCCGGAAGAACGGGTGGACCGTGAACCGCGCCCAGCGCTCGCCGTCGCGGTCGACGACGTCGACGTTGTGGGCGTGGAGCGCCGACGTGGCGGCGCCGGTGTCGACCTTGCAGCGGACCGCCGGCAATCCCAGTTCGGGAAAGGCCACCCACTCGCGCCAGCCGACCGTGACGAGGTCGCTCATCGGCGGGTGACGTCTACGACCCAGTCGTCGGGGAGCGGCTCCGACGAGAGCGGCACGCCGCGGGTGATCGCCCACCGCTGGAGCCACGACATCCCGGCGCGGCCGGCGTAGGTGTCCTCCGAGGCGTAGGCCGGGTCCTCCAGCGCCTCGTCGAGCGAGACGAACGCGTAGCCGCGCCGCTCGAACATCGCGAGCAGCGCCCCGAGGTGGTCGGCGTTGAGGGCGTTGGCGTGGAGCAGCAGCACGTGCGCGATCTCGCGCCCGAACAGCTCGCGCCCGAGAGCCTCGTAGTAGCCCGCCGTCGTGTCCATGTAGGCGACGTAGGCGTCGGCGACGCGCGCCTTCAGGGCCTCGTCGCCCGCCTCGTGGGCGAGGTCGTAGGCGTAGGCGTAGAGGTACTCGGTGTTGTCGTGCGTGACCGGCGCGACGAGATAGCCCGCCTCGGCGAGCCAGGCCTCGAAGGCGCGGCGCGTCTCGAGGTCCGGCCCGGTGTTGAGGAACGGGTGCCGGAAGTAGCGCGCCGAGTCGCCTCGGGGTGCGAGGAGGCGGTTCGTGACCGTGGCGCCGCGGCGGACCTCGTCTTTGAAGTCGTCCAGGGGCGTGGTGAAGAACGACGGGTGGTCGACGGTGTGGTTGCCCAGCTCGAGCCCGGCGTCGACCCACTGCTGGAGGAGCGCCGTCCGTGCCTCGCGCTCGCCGTCGACGTCGAGCTTCCCCTCGTTGACGAACCCCATTGCCGGGACGCCTGCCTCGGTGATCTGGGCGACGAGGTCGCGGGTCACGCGCTGCTGGTGCGCGAGCGGATGCCCGCGCGCGACGGGCAGGTCGTCGATGGTGACGGCGATGGTCCGCCTCGGCGGCTCGGCCTCCGGCCCCGAGGCGGGCGCGTCCTGGGCACATGCTGCGCTCGCCAGCGTCACGAGAAGCACGACCCCGAGGCGGACACGCCCTCCCCACTGTGTCATCCTGAGCGAGTGGAGCGAGTCGAAGGATCTCCGACGAGCACCCGGTTCGGACAGCGCTCGCATCGAGGCGGTGCGCGACGGAGATCCTTCGGCTCCGGGCTGCGCCCTCCGCTCAGGATGACACTGGGGAACGGTCATCCCCTACGCCCCCGCCTCGGCGTCGGTGAAGGCGTCGGCGCCGGCGAGCAGGTAGAGGACCGCCATCCGCACCGCGACGCCGTTCGTGACCTGGTCGAGGATCACCGAGCGGTCCGAGTCGACGACCTCGCCGGAGAGCTCGACGCCGCGGTTGACCGGGCCCGGGTGCATCACCCAGAGGTCGGGGTTGGCCTCGAGGTGCTCCGGCCGGATGCCGTACGTCGCGTGGTACTCGCGGAGCGACGGCGTGAGGCCGATCTCGGTCTTCTGGCGCTCGAGCTGGATGCGGAGCGCCATCGCCACGTCGCACCCGTCGAGCGCCTCGTCGAGGCGGTCGGTGACGGTCACGGCGCGGCCGCCGAGGGCCTCGTCCATCCCGACCGGCATCATCGTGCGCGGGCCACAGAGCGTGACGTGCGCGCCGAGCGCCGTCAGGCCGTAGACGTTCGAGCGTGCCACGCGGCTGTGGGCGATGTCGCCGAGGATGCTCACCTTAAGGCCGCGGAAGTCGAAGCCCTGGAGCCCGCCTCGGTGCGGGACCGCGAGGTCGGAGATCGTGAGCGCGTCGAGGAGGGCCTGCGTGGGATGTTCGTGCTGCCCGTCGCCCGCGTTGACGACCACGCCGTCGATGCAGCGCGTGAGGAAGTGGGCCGCGCCGGCCGAGCGGTGGCGGATGACGGCCAGGTCCACCTTCATCGCCTCGATGTTGCGGGCGGTGTCCTTGAGCGTCTCGCCCTTCGACACGCTCGACCCCGAGGCGGAGAAGTTCATGACGTCGGCCGAGAGCCGCTTCTCGGCCAGCTCGAACGAGAGCCGCGTGCGCGTCGAGTTCTCGAAGAACAGGTTGCAGCAGGTGACGCCTCGGAGGCTGGGCACCCGCTTGATGGGCCGCTCCAGCACGTCGCGGAACCGCCGCGCGGTCTGGAGCAGCAGCCGGATCTCGTCGGCTCCGTAGTCGGCCAGCCCCAGCAGGTGCCGGTGGCGCAGCGTCGCGGCGGGTTCGGGGTTCACGGTTCGGAGTTCGGAGTTCTTCTCTCGCATGAGCGTCTTAACTCTGAACCCTGAACTCTGAACTCTGAACTCCCCGCTCCACCAGCCACACCCCGTCTTCGCTGTCCTCCTCGGTGAGGCGCACGCGGACCCGCTCGCCGGGCGCGGTCGCGACGAGGCGGCCGACGTAGTCCGGGGCCACGGGCAGCTCTCTCAGGCCGCGATCCACGAACGCCAGCAGGCGCACCGAGGCGGGCCGGCCCATGTCGACGAGCGCGTCGAGGGCGGCGCGCGTCGTGCGGCCGGTGTAGACCACGTCGTCGACCAGCACCAGGCGGCGGCCGTCGAGGTCGAACGGGATGTCGGTCGGCTGCACGACCGGCGCCGGGCGGCCGGTGCCGAGGCCGACGTCGTCGCGGTAGAACGTCGCGTCGAGGACGCCGAACGGCAGGCGCAGCCCCTCGATGGCCTCGATCCGGTCGCGGAGGCGCCGCGCGAGGTGCACGCCCCGCGTCTGCATCCCGACCAGCGCGAGGCGGTCGGCCGGCAGCGCCCCGCCCGGCACGGCGGGCTCGTCCAGCTCCTCGACGACCTGCCGCGCCAGACGGTCGAGCGTCCGGGCCATGTCGGCCTCGTCCATGAGGTGGGCCTTGACGCGGTCAGGCGGCGGGGGCGGCATGGCCCGAAGCTACCGCCGATCCAGCCCCGCGCACCGCCTCGGTGTCGGCCCCGAGGCGGCCGGCGGACGGGCTCCCCGAGGCGGTCGACAGGTGAGCTACCCGACCCGCTTCGGGACGATCAGCATGATCCCCCAGCAGACGAACGCCATCGCATAGATCGCGCCGGCCACGACGGGCGTCGCCTCGAGGATCCCGAACCGGTTCATGATCCAGTTCCAGTCGTGCGTGAGGCCGTCGGCGATGAGCGGCAGCGCCTGGGCCTGCGCGTCGGCGGCGTAGATCGAGACGTCGACGAAGTTCTGGCCGAGCAGCAGAAGCGAGAGCTGCGTGCCGGCGCGGTGGTCCCAGTAGACGCCCTGGTAGACGAACAGCGCCGGCACCATGAGCTGCAAGAGCGACCCGCCGAGGAACATCATCGTCTCGCCGAAGAAGCGGAAGAAGAAGTGCCCCGCCTCGTGGACGATCAGGTTCCACGAGTGGACGAGCATGATCAGCGGGTTCGGGTCGTAGGTGTACTCGCCGAACGCGAAGAGCGCGCACAGCGGCAGCAGCGCCACGCCGAGGGCGTAGTCCTTGAGCTGGTCCTTGCGGGGGAGCGTGAGCGTGGGCACGGAAGGGGTATCGGCGAGGCGGGCGGAGGGGTGAAGCAGGGGGCGCAGGAGCGCAGGAGCGCAGGAGCGCAGGAGCGCAGGAGCGCAGGAGCGCAGGAGCGCAGGAGCGCAAGCTGCCCCGAGGTGGCCAGCGCGGCAAACCCGCACCGGCGTGCCGTCGCTCAGGCGTGCCGTCGTTCTTCGCCGCCGGCGACCGCCCGGCCTCGGTGCAGGCGACGCGTCGGACTGGAGCGCCCGCTCTCCGCGCTCTCACGGCGCAGCCGCGCGCCCACACGCACGCCGGGGCGGACGGCGTTACCCTTCCGCCCCCGCCCCGCTGCCGTGCCCGACGCCCCGCTCCACGCCCCCTCCGACCTCGCGCGCATCGAGTCGTTCGAGCTGCGCGCCCGCACCGTCGTCGAGGGCTTCATCACGGGCCTCCACAAGAGCCCCTTCCACGGGTTCTCGGTCGAGTTCGCCGAGCACCGGGCCTACAACGCCGGCGACGAGCTGCGGCACGTCGACTGGAAGGTGTACAGCCGCAGCGACCGCCTCGTGGTCAAGCGCTACGAGGAGGAGACCAACCTGCGGCACTTCGTGGTGCTCGACACGTCCGCCTCGATGCGCTACGCCGGGCAGGCGGGCGTGACGAAGCTCGAGTACGGGGCCACGCTGGCCGGCGCGCTGCACGTGCTGATGGCCAAGCAGCGCGACGCGACCGGGCTGATCGCCTTCGACGGGTCGGTGCACACGCTGGTGCCGCCCAAGAGCACGCGCGGGCACGTGCGCACGCTGCTGGCCCGCCTCGACGCGCTCGCGCGGGTGCCCGAGACGGCCGGCACCGAGACCGCCGCCGCGGCCGCCCTCCACGAGGTGGCCGACCGGATCCCGCGCCGCGCCCTGGTCGTCGTCGTGAGCGACCTCTTCGAGACCGTCGCCGAGGCGGCCGAGACCGTCAAGGCGCTCCGCCACCTGCGCCACGCCGGCCACGAGGTGGTCGTCTTCCACGTGCTCGACGCGGCGACCGAGCGGCGGTTCGACCTCGGCGACAAGCCCCTCCGCGTGCGCGACCTCGAGTCGGGCGACGAGATGACGCTCCAGCCCGCGCAGGTGCGCGAGGGCTACCAGGCCGCCGCCGAGGCCTTCCTGGCGGGCGTCCAGCAGACGTGCCGCGAGGCGGGCGTCGACTACGTGCCGCTCGACACGGCGCGGCCCTACGCCGACGCCCTCCGCGCCTACCTCGACAAGCGCCGACGGCTCTACTGACCCTGCCTCGGGGCCAAACGCCTCGGGGCCAAACGCCTCGACAGCATTTCCGGCACCGCCTCGTACAGACGCCCCGGCGGGGCGTCTCTGCGCCACGGCTCCCCGAAGCGGCCTGCCAACGTCCCCCGAGGCGGCCTGCCAACGTCCCCCGAGGCGGGGCTGCCGGGCACCCTGGACGCCGGCGGAACCGCCGCCGCGCGGCCCGGATTCAGGCGTTCCTCTCCGCCCCCGACCCATGCGCTACCGCCTCCTCGGCCCGACGGGCCTCCGCGTCTCCGAACTCGCCCTCGGCACCATGACCTTCGGCACCGACTGGGGCTGGGGCGCCGAGCCCGACGCCGCCGAGGAGATCCTCCGCCTCTACACCGAGGCGGGCGGCACCTTCCTCGACACGGCCAACCTGTACCAGGAGGGCACGACCGAGCGCATCCTGGGCGAGTTGATCGAAGGCGACCGCGACCGCTACGTGCTCGCCTCGAAGTACACCCTCTCGATGCCGGGCCGCGAGGGCGACCCCAACGCGGGCGGCTCGAACCGGAAGGCCCTCTTCCGTGATATCGAGGGCATCCTCGAGCGGCTCCGGACCGACTACCTCGACCTGCTGTGGGTCCACGTCTGGGACGAGCTGACGCCCATCCCCGAGGTGATGCGCGCGCTCGACGACCTGGTGCGCCAGGGGGTCGTCCACTACGTCGGCGTGAGCGACTGGCCGGCGTGGGCCGTCGCCGAGGCCAACGCCTACGCCACCGCACACGGCCTGACGCCGTTCTCGGCGCTCCAGGTCGAGTACAGCCTCATCGAGCGGACGCCCGAGCGGGAGCTGCTCCCCTACGCCCGCCACGCCGGCCTCTCGATCACGCCGTGGGGTCCGCTCGGCGGCGGCGTGCTGACCGGCAAGTACCTCGACGACGGGCCGGGCGGGCGCCTCAGCGACCAGGCCCCGCAGCGGTCCGAGCGCAACCTCCGCATCGCCCGCACGACCGTCGCGATCGCCGAGGAGGCCGGCGTGAGCCCCGCCCAGGTCGCCCTCGCGTGGCTCCGCGCTCAGGGCGACGACGTGATCGTGATCCTCGGGGCGTCCCGGCCGGATCAGCTTCGCGACAACCTGGGCGCGCTCGACGTGACGCTGACCGACGACCAGATGGCCCGCCTCGGGGAGGCCAGCGCCGTCGACCTCGGCTTTCCCGGCGACTTCCTCGCCCGCCCGTACGTCCGCGACCGGATCTACAACACGATGCGGGACCAGATCGACGCCTGAGCTGCCTCGGGGTGGTTTCGCCTCGGCGCCCCCGAGGCGGGGCGAGGGCGGGTCCGCACGCGGTCTTCGCGGGCTCGTCGCGTGATCTGGGTACCGGAGCACCCGCCTCGGGGTAGACTGGGGCGTTGGGATTCACGAAGTCCGCCGCCGGGAGGCGCGGACGGAGCCAGGCGACGAGCGGCCGAGAGGCCCCGCAGGTGCGGATTCGGAGCGTGGACCGCGCGGCAGAGGCCGCCAGACAGACCCGCTTCCGATCCATGCGGCATCTGCCGCCCCACTCGCCGTCCGCGCAGCGGACCGACGCCGTGACGTTCTCCGACCTCTTCCTGCGCCCCGAGCTGGCGCAGACGGTTTCCGACCTGGGCTACGAGGCCCCCTCCCCCATCCAGGAGGCCCTGATCCCGCTCCTCCTCGACGGCCGCGACGTGATCGGCCAGGCGCGGACGGGCACCGGCAAGACGGCCGCGTTCGCGCTGCCGCTGCTCCAGAAGCTGGCCGCCTCGGAGGAGCGCGGCACGCCGCGCGCGCTCGTGCTCGCGCCCACGCGCGAGCTGGCCGTCCAGGTCGCGAGCGCCGTGTTCACCTACGGCCAGGCGCTGGGCGTGCGCACGCTGCCGATCACGGGCGGGCAGCCGTACGGCAAGCAGATCCAGCGCCTCCGCCGCGGCGTCGACGTGATCGTGGCCACGCCGGGCCGCCTCGTCGACCTCCTCGGGCAGGGCGCGGTCGACCTGTCGCAGGTCGAGACGGTCGTGCTCGACGAGGCCGACGAGATGTTCTCGATGGGCTTCGCCGACGACCTCGACGCCATCTTCGACGCGCTCCCCGAGAGCCCGCAGACGGCGCTCCTCTCGGCCACCATGGCGCCAGGCGTCAAAACGCTCGCGCAGCGCCGCCTTCGCGACCCCGAGGCGGTGTCGGTGACCGGCGGCGACCGGACCGCGGCGGACATCGAGCAGCGCGGCTACTACGTCCACGGCCGCGACAAGCTGAACGCGCTCGTGCGGCTGCTCGAGACGGAGGACGTGACGAGCGCGCTCTGCTTCGTCAAGACGCGCGTGGGCGCCTCGGCGCTGGCGGCCGACCTGAGCCGCCTCGGGTACGCCGCCGAGGAGATCTCGGGCGACCTCAGCCAGAGCGCCCGGACGGCCGTGCTGGCGCGGTTCAAGACGCAGGAGGTCCGCATCCTGTGCGCGACCGACGTGGCCGCGCGCGGGCTCGACATCGACCACGTCTCGCACGTGTTCAACGTCGACCTGCCGATCGACCCCGAGGCGTACGTCCACCGCGTCGGGCGGACCGGCCGCGCCGGCCGAGACGGCATCGCGCTGTCCCTCGTCACACCGCAGGACCGCGGGCTGCTGCGCCGCATCGAGCGCGTGGCGGGCCGCGAGATCCCGCAGGCCCCGCTCCCGTCCGTCGACGACGTCGAGGCGGCCCGCGCCGCCCGCCTCGGGGCTGCCGTCGCGGACGCGTTCGAGGCCATCTCCGAGGCGGACCGTCAGCTCGTGCTCGACCTCGTCACGGAGGGTCGCGACCCGATGCAGGTCGCCGCGGCGGCCTTCGCCGTGGCGCGTCAGGCGCGGGGCGAGGTGGCCGTCGAGCCCATCCGTGAGCCGGGCGCACGCCGCGACCCACACCACCGCCCGGCCCCGAGGCGGGACCGCGGCGGCCACGCCGCCCGGCACGCCCACGAGGCGGGATTTGTGCGCCTCGCCATTGACGCCGGGCGCGACGCGGGCGTGCTCCCCGGCCAGGTCGTAAGCGCCATCGCGCGGACGGCTGACATCCCGGGCCGCGTGCTCGGCAAGATCCTCATCCAGGACGACCGGACGCTGGTCGACGTGCCGGGCGACTTCGTCGACCGCGTGCTCCAGCAGTCGGGCGACCTCCGGTTCGGGAAGCGGCTCGCGCAGGTCGAGCGGGCGTAGGGTCCTGCGTGCTTGCCCGCCTCGGGGCGACACCGAGGCGGGCGCCGGCCGATTCCTGGCGTTCGCTATACGGGCTGACCCGCTAGGTAAATCGTGTCGCGGGAGAGATCAGGGCCGGCCTCCCAGACGAGCCCCCCCATCTCGTCCACCTCGACGGCCGCGAACGCCTCCGGTGACTGGATGAGTCGAAATACGCCACGCCCGGTGAGGGGAGACACGTCGTAGCGGCGGCGCTCGCCGGTCTCGAAGGTGGCGACGACCGTGTGGGTCTGGGGCTCCGCCTCGACGGAGGTGATCCGGGGAAGCATCGGCAGCGGTCGCTCCGGTGGTCGTAGCGGAGAGAGAGGGGCTGCCATCAGTTCTACTCGACGCGGCGGACGGACGTGGGCCACGGGTCGGGGAACGTCTCCCCGCTCTGCCACGCGGCGACCTCGTCGTCGGTGCAGAGCGCGGCGTCGAGCGCAGCGGCGAAGGCGTCACGCGCGGCCTCGAGCCCGATCAGGGTCAGCTCGTTGTGGCGGTCGCCGAAGACCGGGTGCTCGCCGTCAAGCCGCTCCTGCAGGTAGGCGACCTCCTCGGGGAGGAGCCGGCCGTCGCGGTTCTGGACGATCTCGGCGCGCCAGTAGCCCGTCAGCTCGAGGGCCACCTGGCTGCCCGACTGCTGCCAGAGCAGCACATCGCCGGGGCGCGACGCCAGCCACAGGAATCCCTTGGTGCGGTAGAGCCCCGTACTGAGCGCGCTCTGGCAGGCCTCGTAGAGCCGCTCGGGGTGGAACGGCCGCGGGTCGCGCAGCACCCGAGCCCCGACGTCGTCCGGCGTGGGCGTCTGCTCCAGCAGGCCGAGCCGCGCGGCCCGGTCCTGGAGGTCGGCGAGGTCCGGCGCAGGGGTCCCGTCGAGCTGCGGGAGGAGCAGCCCGGCGTGCGCCGAGAGCCCGACCGTCGCGCGCGGCTGGAGCGCCTGCAACGCCCGCACCTGCGCCTCGACGACCGCCTCGGGGACGGTGTCGACCTTGGTGAGGACGATCACGCTGGCAAAGGCGACCTGCTCAGCCAGGACCATCGCGGCCCGGCTGAGGGCGGGGTCCTGGGGCGGAGGCGCCTCGCCGGTGAAGACGCGGCCGTCCTCGAAGTCACGGTGCAGGTTGAGCGCGTCGACGGTGACGACGACGTGCCGCAGGGCGAACCGCTCGTCCTGCGTGAGCGCGCGGATCAGCGGCCACGGCCGCGCTGCGCCGGTGCTCTCGCACAGGACGAGCGGCGGCGCGGGGTCGAGGGCGGCGATCTCGCCCAGCGTCGCTCCCACCGAGGCGTGGAGCTGCTCGCGCGCGTGAACCCCGTGCAGGGCCGCCACGCGGCCCCCGAGGCGGCCCGGCGCCGGCGTGGCGCCCTCGTCGGAGAGCAGCTCGACGTCGAGGCCGAACTCGCTCAGATCGTGGACGATCACGGCGGCGTCGCGCAGGGCGTCGTCGCGCTGCCAGCGGCGGAGCAGCGTCGTCTTCCCGGAGCCCAGGAAGCCGCAGAGGGCGACGATCGGGATCCGGCTCATGCAACGGGTGTCGGGTACAGGGTACTCGGTACGAGGTACAAAAAGCGGGGCGTCAAGGAAGAACCGTACCGAGTACCCGGTACCTCGTACCCACCCGAAGGGCACTCTAGGGCGTGCTCCCAGTGTCGTCCATGACCTCCGTCTCGACGAAGCCGCGGTTGCGGAGCAACGCGTCCACGCTCGGCTCGCGGCCGCGGAAGCCGACGTAGGCCTCCATCGCGGGCTGTGTGTCGCCGGCCGAGAACACGCTCTCGTAGAGCCGCTGCGCCAGCTCGGGGTCGAAGATGTCACCGGCCTCCTCGAACGCCGCGAAGCCGTCGTTGTCGAGCACACCGGCCCACAGGTAGCTGTAGTAGCCCGACGAGTACCCCTCGCCCGCGAACGTGTGCAGGAAGTGGGTCGAGCGGTGGCGCATCGGGATGTCCTCCAGGTTCTGGCGGCTCGACAGCACCTCGGCCTCGAAGGCGTCGATCTCCACCGAGGCGGGGTCGGTGTTGAGGTGGTAGGCGAGGTCGACGAAGCCGGAGTTCAGGAACTCGACCGTCGCAAAGCCCTGGTTGAAGGTCGTCGCGTCGAGCACGCGCGCGAGCAGGGCCGGCGGCATCGGCTCGCCGGTCTCGTGGTGCAGCGCGAACCGCTCCAGCACCTGGGGCTGCGAGAGCCAGTGCTCGTAGATCTGGGCCGGGAACTCGACGAAGTCGCGGTCGACCGACGTGCCCGCCAGCGACGGGTACTCAGTGTCGGAGAGCAGCCCGTGGAGGCCGTGGCCGAACTCGTGGAACAGCGTCGTCGCGTCGGTGAACGACAGCAGCGCGGCCTCGCCCGCGGCTGGCTTGTTGTAGTTGCAGTTGTTGAGGATGAGCGGGATCTCGCCGGTCAGCCCGTTCTGCGGGCGGAAGCTCGACATCCAGGCGCCGCCGCGCTTGCCGGGGCGGGCGAAGAAGTCGCCGTAGAAGAGGCCCGCGATCTCGCCCTCGGCGTCGCGCATCTCCCACACGCGCACGTCGGGGTGGTAGGTCGGGATGTCGTCGCGCTCGGCGAAGGTGACGCCGAAGAGCTCGGTCGCGACGTAGAACATCGCGTCGACCATGTTGTCGAGCTGGAGGTAGGCCTTGACCTCGCTCTCGTCGAGGTCGAAGCGTTCGGCGCGCACCTGCTCGGTGTAGTAGCGCCAGTCCCACGGCTCGAGGTCGTGGTCGAGCCCGGCGGCGGCGATGCGCGCCTCGATGTCGGCGGCC
>JBCCQJ010000089.1:0-15248 GCA_039024395.1 Bacteroidota bacterium
GCCACGAAGTCGCCCTCCGACATCAGCCGGCCGCGGACGTCCTGGTAGACGAACACGTAGCCGTCGCGCATGAGCCGCTCCGACGGCCCGAGCGACGACCGCACCTCGTCGCCGTAGGGCCCAACGCCGTAGGGCGTCCGCGGCCGGCTGATGTCGGAGGGCGACTTCGTGGCCGTCCGCCCGCACATCCCGAACAAGACCGGCGGCGAGGTCGACGAGAGCACCGACACCTACGACACCGTCGAGTGGCTGCTCGAGAACGTCCCCACCAACGGCCGCGTGGGTGTCTGGGGGATCTCGGCGCCCGGCTTCTACGCCACCCACGCCCTCATCGACGCGCACCCGGCTGTCGCGGCCGTCTCGCCGCAGGCGCCGGTCACCGACTGGTGGATCGGCGACGACCGCCGCCACAACGGGGCGTTCCAGCTCCAGGCCACGTTCAGCTTCATCTCGTACTACGGCACGCCGCGCCCCGAGCCGACCGCGCAGCAGGCGCGCAGCTTCTCGGCCTACGGCACGCCCGACGGCTACGACTGGTACCTCGACCTCGGCCCGCTGGCGACGGTCAACGAGCGGTTCTTCGGCGGCGAGAACGACCTCTGGCAGGAGATCATCGAGAACGACACCTACAACGCCTACTGGCAGGCGCGGACGCCGCTGCCGCACCTCCGCGACGTGCAGCCGGCCGTCCTCGTCACCGGCGGCTGGTTCGACGCGCAGGACCTCTACGGCCCGCTCAAGACCTACGCCACCCTCGAGGCGAACAACGCCACGCCGTCGTTCCTCGCGATGGGGCCGTGGTGGCACGGCGGGTGGGCGCGCGGCGCGGGCGACCGCTACGGCGACCTCTACTTCGAGCAGGAGACGGCCGACTGGTACCGCGAGAACATCGAGGCGACGTTCTTCGAGTCGACCCTCAAAGGTGGCGGTACGCCGGACCTCCCCGAGGCGTCGGTGTTCGTGACCGGCGCCAACCGGTGGCGCTTCTTCGACGCCTGGCCGCCGCGCGCGGCCCGCGAGGCGAGCCTGTTCCTCCAGCCCGGCGGCGGCCTCGGGTTCGAGGCGCCCGGCACCGCCGGCTCGTTCCTGGAGTACGTCAGCGACCCCATGCGGCCGGTCCCCCACACGCCGCGGACCGTCATCCGCCGCGACGACCGCTACGTGATCCAGGACCAGCGCTTCGCCGCGACCCGCCCCGACGTGCTCGTCTTCGAGTCGCCCGTGCTCACCGAGGACGTGACGCTCGCCGGCGACCTCTTCGCGACCCTCTTCGTCTCGACGACCGGCACCGACGCCGACTTTGTGGTCAAGCTCATCGACGTCTACCCCGGCGACGCCGAGTGCCGCCTGCCCGACGAGGACTGCTCGGTCCCGATGGGCGGCTTCCAGCAGCTCGTCCGCGGGGAGGTCATGCGGGGCAAGTTCCGCGACAGCTTCTCCGACCCCGAGCCGTTCGTGCCCGGCGAGGTCACCGAGGTCACGTTCGACATGCAGGACGTGGCCCACACGTTCAAGCGCGGGCACCGGATGATGGTCCAGGTCCAGAGCTCGTGGTTCCCGATGGTTGACCGCAACCCGCAGCAGTTCATGGCGATCGCCGAGGCGACGGCCGACGACTACCAGACGGCGACGCACCGCGTGTTCGTCTCGCCGGAGCACCCGTCGCACCTCCGCGTCCGGGTCCTCGACTGAGCGCTCTGCGGGCGGCTTGGAGGAATGGAGGACGCGCTTCGCGCGTGGAGGAATGGAAGAACAGACGGGACCGAGATCCCCAGGTGAGGTGCCGTCCTGGCACGTTGCCTCTTCGCAGGGGGCGCCGCCTCGGGGGACGCCGCTGTGACGCTTGCCCTCTGGCCTTGTCCGGCCCCGAGGTGGAGCGTGGGTCACCCGCCTCGGGGGCGCCCGCCTCGCCTACCCCCGAGGCGGCTCGACCGCGTGCGCGCGGAGGGCGTCGAGGGAGACCCTCTGGAGCGCCCGCTTGTTCGTCGCCTCCAGCACGACCGGCGGCGCGACGCCGGCCGCGTACGCCTCGGCCCAACGGCTCACGCAGAGGCACCAGCGGTCGCCGGGCGCCAGGCCGGCGAAGCGGAACTCCGGCCGCGGCGTCGAGAGGTCGTTGCCGCGGCCCCGCGTGAAGGCCAGGAACTCGGCCGTCATCACGGCGCAGACCACGTGCGTGCCTACGTCGTCGGGGCCGGTCTCACAGCAGCCGTCGCGGTAGAAGCCGGTCAGCGGGTCGCGGCCGCACTCGTCGAGCGGGCCGCCGAGGACGTTCTCGGTCGGGAGGACTTGCATGGCCGGCCAACGCGCCGCCTCGGGGCGAAGGTCCGCGATGTCCAGATCGGCCCCGAGGCGGGCTCCCCCGAGGCGGGCTCCCCCGAGGCGGGCCTGGACATCCTCCGGGTGGGTACATGCCATCGGGTACGAGGTATGGTCCGAGGAGCCTTCGCCGCTTGTGTACCCCATACCGTCCTTTCACGCCAGAGTGGTTTTCGCTGGGGTGTGGTACATGCGTTGCGCCGGAATCGTTCACGGCGTTCAGGACGCCGCCTCTTCTGACTCACTGACGCACTGGACCACTGCCCCACTGACTCTACGCCAGGACCGCCTCGATGGCCTCCGCCTCGGCGACGGTCAGCGGCGGCTGGCTCAGCATCGCGACGGCCTCCGCGATCTGCGCCACGCGGCTCGCGCCGATGAGCGTCGACGTCACCTCGGGGCGGCGGCGCGTCCACGCCAGCGCGAGCTGCGCCATCGACTGGCCCCGCTCGCGGGCGATCTCGCGCAGCCTACGGACCGTCTCGACCACGTCGTCGGTCACCTGGTCGGCCGTCAGGAAGCCCGACGCCTTGGCCGCGCGCGACCCGGGCGGGATGCCGTCGAGGTACGTGTCGGTGAGCAGCCCCTGCGCGAGCGGCGAGTACACGATCGCCCCGACGCCCTCGTCGGCGAGCGTGCCGAACAGCTCCGCCTCGGGGCCGCGCTCGAGCAGGCTGTAGCGCGGCTGGTGGATCAGGAGCGGCGTGCCCATCTCGCGCAGCAGCCGGGCCGCCTCGCGGGTGGGCTCGGCCGGGTAGTTCGAGATGCCGGCGTAGAGCGCCTTGCCCGACCGGACGGCCTGGGCGAGCGCGCCCATCGTCTCCTCCAGCGGCGTGTCGGCGTCGTGGCGGTGGCTGTAGAAGATGTCGACGTACTCGAGCCCCATGCGGCGGAGGCTCTGGTCGAGGCTCGCGAGCAGCGCCTTCCGCGAGCCGCCGTCGCCGTACGGCCCGGGCGCCATCCGGAAGCCGGCCTTCGTCGAGATCACCAGCTCGTCGCGGTACGGCCGGAGGTCCTCGGCCAGGATCCTCCCGAACGTGACCTCGGCCGAGCCCGGCTCGGGGCCGTAGTTGTTGGCGAGGTCGACGTGCGTGACGCCGAGGTCGAAGGCCCGGAGCACCATCGCGCGGGCGGTCTCGTAGGGGTCGACGCTCCCGAAGTTGTGCCACAGCCCGAGCGAGATCGGCGGGAGGGCGAGCCCGGAGCGCCCGCAGCGGACGTACTCCGTCGCGTCGTAGCGGTCGGCGGCGGGGCGGTAGAGCGTGTCGCGGTAGATCATCGAGGCGGGGACCGGTCCCCCGAGGCGGGGTCAGCCGGGGTCGAACGCCGGGTCGTCCTCGGGGTGCTGGGGGCGGACGAGCATCAGGATCGCTCCGTGCGGCACGATCCGGTAGGCCTCGCCGCCGTACTCCACCTCGACGGCCTCCTTGCGCAGGAACAGCGCCACGTCGCCGACGGCCGCCTGGAGCGGCAGGTAGCGCACCGGCGAGGCGTCGGCCGCCCACGGCTCGGCGTCGGAGTAGTCGGGGTTGGCCGTCAGGTGCCCCGGCCCCACCTTCACCACGCGCCCGCTCTGGACCTTCTCCTTCGACCGAACGCCTGCGGGCAGGTAGAGCCCCGCGGTCGTCCGGTCGTCGTCGCCGGCCGGGCGCACGAGCACGCGGTCGCCGATCACGTGGACGGCGTCGAGGGAGAACGGGAGCGGGGTCATCGAGGCGGGAGCATCCTTTCATCCGAGGCGGCGTAGGATACTGCCCTTCTGACCCACCCCGGCGGTTTCGCCACGCCCATGAGAAGTACCGGAGCCATCGTCCTCGTCGTCGTCGTCCTCGTTGTCGGCTTCGCCGGCTGCGCCGGCTGCGGCACCTACAACAGCCTCCAGGTCCAGGACGAGTCCGTCACCGGCGCATGGGCCGAGGTCGAGAACCAGTACCAGCGCCGCGCTGCGATCGTCGAACAGGTCGTGCCCACCATCCGCGCACAGGCCGACTTCGAGAGCGAGACGCTCCAAAACGTCATTGAGGCCCGTCAGCAGGTGACCAACATCGAACTCGACGCCGACGACCTCAACGACCCGGCCGCCGTCGCCCGCTTCGAGCAGGCCCAGACCGCGCTCGCCGCCTCGCTGGGCAGCCTCATCAACGTCGTCCGCGAGGACTATCCGGAGCTACAGGCGAACGAGGCCTATCTCCGATTTCAAGACCAACTGGAGGGGAACGAGAACCGGATCGCGACCGCCCGGCGCGACTACAACCGCGCCGTGACCGATTTGAACGGCCGCATCCGCACGTTTCCGACCAGCCTCGTCGCAGGCATCGCAGGCGTCGACCGCCGCGAGCTGTTCGAGGCCGAGACTGGCGCAGAGGAAACACCGGAGATCGACCTGTAGCGCCGATCCGCCTCGGGGCACGCCGCGCGCTCCCCCCGAGGCGGACGCCCCCTGATCTCGCCCCCCGACTGTGCTGCGGCGTCTCCCGGTTCTCCTGCTCGCCCTCGTGCTCGCCCTCCCCGCCTCGGGGCAGGGCGGCCCCGGCTACGAGGCGGCGTTCGACGTGCCGCCGCGGCCGAGCCCGCCGCGCCTCGTCAACGACGACACGAGCACGCTGGCGGCGGCCGAGCGCGACGCTCTCGAGCGCAAGCTCGTCGCCTTCGACGACTCGACGGGCTCGCAGATCGCCGTCGTGATCGTGGCGTCGACGAACGGCGTGGCGCCGGTCGACTACGCGACCGAGATCCTGCGGAGCTGGGGCGTCGGCCGCGCGGACGTGAACGACGGCGTGGTCGTCCTGGTGGCGACCGAGGACCGCGAGGTGTTCATCGCGACCGGCTTCGGGGCCGAGGGGGCGCTGACGGATGCGACGGCCGGCACGATCGTGCGGAGCATCATCGTGCCCAATTTCCGCCAGGGCTCGTTTTACGCCGGCCTCGACGGCGCGACGTCGGCCATCATGTCGGCCCTGGCGGGCGAGTTCGAGGCGCCGACGGCGCGCCGGCCCACCTCGGGCGGCGGCGGCCTCGAGATCGGGTCGGTGATGTGCCTGCTGCTCGTCGTCTTCCTCATCCTGGTCGTCCTCTCGTCGCGGGCCGGCCCTCCCCCGCCGTCGAGCGGAGGCGGTTGGCCCCGAGGCGGTCGCCGTCGCGGGCCGGGCGTGATCGTGGTCCCCAGCTTCGGGGGCGGCGGCTTCGGCAGCGGCGGTGGCTTCGGGGGCGGCTTCGGGGGCGGGGGCTTCGGCGGCGGCTTCGGAGGCTTCGGCGGCGGCTTCGGCGGCGGCGGCGGCGCGGCGGGAGCTGGTGATGTAGGAACGACGGAACGCAAGAGCGCCAGCTCGACGGTCCCGGTTGCGTTGCCGGCACTCCCAGGGCAGCTTGCGCTCCTGCGCTCCTGCGCTCCTGCGCTCCTGCGCTCCTGCGCTCCTGCGCTCCTGCGCTCCTGCGCTCCTGCGCTCTCCGCGCCCCGCTATCTTCCCCCATGGACCGCCTCGCCGCCCTCCAGGAGTTCCTCCGCGACGACCCCGACGACCCGTTCACGCGGTTCGCCCTCGCCCAGGAGCACGCCAAGCGCGGCGACGACGAGGCGGCCCTCGGGTTCTACGAGGCCCTCGTGCGCGACCGCCCCGACTACGTGGGCACCTACTACCACCTCGGGGGGCTCTACCGCACGCTCGGCCGCGACGACGACGCCCGCGCCACCTTCCGCGCCGGCGTCGCCGCCGCCACCGAGGCGGGCGACACGCACGCACGCGCCGAGCTTCAGAGCGCCCTCCTGGAGGCCGAGGGCCTCGGCTTCGATGACTGACCGATGACCCGACCGCTCGCCCTCCTCGCGGCCCTCCTCGTCCCGCTCGCCTCGGTGGCGCAGACGCCCGACGTGTACGTCGTGCGGGCCGGCGACACCCTCTTCCGGATCTCGCGCGCGCACGGCCTGACGGTCGAGGAGCTGCGGGCGCTCAACGGGCTCG
The DNA here is from genome assembly GCA_039024395.1 of Bacteroidota bacterium. Taxonomy (GTDB): domain Bacteria; phylum Bacteroidota; class Rhodothermia; order Rhodothermales; family Rubricoccaceae; genus Rubrivirga. The sequence continues at coordinate 6,279 of JBCCQJ010000089.1, forward strand.
ACGGGAACGCCATCGAGGTCGGCCAGCCGCTTCGCCTGTCAGACCGCGTGCCGATGCCGGCCTCCGACCCGGTCGCCATCCCGCCCCCCGAGGCGGATCCGCCCGCGGTGCCGCCGGCGCCCGCCCCAGGGCCGGAGGCCGCGCCCGCCTCGGGGACGGCGACGCACACCGTCGCGGCCGGCGAGACCCTCTTCCGGATCGCCCTCCGCTACGACACGACGGTCGAGGAGCTGCGCCGGATCAACGGCATCGAGGGCGACCGCATCGCGGTGGGCCAGCGGCTGCGCCTGCCCGGCGGCGGCTCGGCCGCGCCCCCGACGGCCACGCCTGCGCCCGGCCCGGTCCGCCTCGCGGCGCCCGAGCGGCCGTGGGAGATCGACCGAACGACGCTGCCGGCCGACCTCGTCCACTTCGTCGAGCCCGGCGAGACGCTCTACTCGATCGCCGCCGCGCTGGACATGCGCGTCGACGCGCTGACGGCGACGAACGCGCTCTCGACGGCGCCCCTCGTGCCGGGCACGCCCCTCTACCTGCCCGAGCCGGTGAACCCTGCCGTCGCCATGACCGAGGCGCTGCCGCCGGTCGAGGACGACGGCCTGGCCCTCGTCTTCCCCAGCGTCATGGCCGGGCGGGCCACGGCCAGCGGCGAGGCCTACGACCCCGAGGCGTTCACGGCCAGCCATCGCGAGGCGCCGCTCGGGTCGGTGATCCTGGTCTCGAACCCGGCGACCGGGCGCAGCACGTTTGCGCGCGTCATCGACCGCGGGCCGGTCAGCCGGGCGTACCTCGTCGAGCTGTCGGCTGCCGCGGCCGACCTGCTGGGCCTCGACCCCGACGCGGCCGGCGCCGTCGAGATCCGCCGCGTGCCGTAGGGGGATGTCGGCCCTGGGCTGTCGGCCCTCGGTCGCCCCGGGGCCACCGAGGCGCTCGATACGGTCGATGTGGACTCCCCTCTCCCTCGGGGAGAGGAATAGGGGGAGGAGATCCCCGCCTCGGAGAGCGTCCGCCTCGGGGGGATTCGTGTCCGTCCCCGCCGAGGTCACGCTGAGGATCGCGCACGCCCCGAGGCGGCCCGGGAGAGCGGCTGCGGGCGCACTCGCCTCAGCGGATTCTCACCGAGCCGACGGGCGTTGCTCAAGGATCCGGGGCGGGAACGGGTGAGATTGGGGTCTCTCTTACCCTCCCCACTACACCATGCGACTCTCCCTGATCCTCCTCGCTGCCGTCCTCGCCGCGCCCCAGGTGCTCGCGCAGGAGACCGCCGAGGAGGCCGAGCCCGCAGGCGCGACCCTCATCGCCGCCCTCGAGGCCGACGGCCGCTTCACGACGCTCCTCGGGGCGCTCCAGGCGACCAACCTCACCGAGACGCTCCAGGGCGCCGGCCCGTTCACCCTCTTCGCGCCGACCGACGACGCGTTCGCGGCTCTGCCGGCGGGCACCGTCGAGGGGCTCTCGCCCGAGCAGCTCCAGGGCGTCCTGCTCTACCACGTCGTTGGCGGGGCCGTCGACAGCGGCACGGCGTCCGGCGCCGGCCAGGCCCCGACGGCCTTCGGCGAGACCACCCTCACGTTCACGCCGACCGACGACGGCGGCCTCGCCGTCAACGACGCGACCGTCATCGAGGCGGACGTGGCGGCCTCGAACGGCGTCATCCACGTCATCGACGGCGTCCTCTTGCCGCCGATGGACGCGCCGGACGAGGGCATGGACGATGGCATGGACGGCCCCTAGGCCGCTCCGTCCGACCCCGGAGGTCCGGCGCCCGCCCGCTGCGCCGGACCTCCGACCTGCTGTGCCGCCTCGGAGACGCGCACCCCCGGCCGGGGCGGCGCATCCCCGAGGCGGCACCGTGCGTAGGGGGCCGAACGCCTCCCGACCTTATGCCGTCGCCCTCCGACGACATCGCCCGGCTCGCCACCGACCTCGACCGCCTCGGGGCGCCTGCGGCCCTCCCGCCGCCGCGCCCGACCGGTTACCTCGCCATCACCCGGACGGCGACGTACGGCTTCCTCGCCGCGCTGCCGCTCTTCGTGCTCTACGAGGTCGGCATCATCCTCGCGAACACGGGCGTCGGGCAGATCCGCGTCGGGGCCGACATCTGGCTGAAGTCGCTGCTGGCCCTCCTGGGCGGGACCGGATGGGCCGCGCTGGGCGGCGTGGTGTTCCTGATCGGGCTGGCCGTGTGGTGGCGCGAGCGGACGCGCCGGCCGCCGATCGTGCCGCGCTACTTCGGGTGGATCGTGGCCGAGTCGCTCGTCTACGCCGTCGTGCTGGCCTACCTCGTGAGCGGCACCGTGGGCGTGCTGTTCGGCGCGTGGGCGCTGCCCGCCTCGGAGGGCCTTGCCTCGGGGCCGCCGGCGCTCGCGCTGGCGCAGATGTCGGAGTTCAGCCTCGGGCTCCAGCTCGCGCTCAGCATCGGGGCCGGGCTCTACGAGGAGCTGGTGTTCCGCGTGATCCTGGTCGGCGGCATGTTCTGGGGCCTCTCGAAGGTGACGACGCTCGACCGGCGGGCGGGCTACGTCATCGCTGCCGTCGTGGGCGCGGCCGTCTTCAGCGCCGTCCACCACATCGGCACGTTCGGCGACCCGTTCACGCGCCACGTGTTCACGTTCCGATTCCTATTCGGGCTGGCGCTCAACGCGGTGTTCCTGTGGCGCGGGTTCGCGCTCGCCGCATGGACGCACGCCCTCTACGACGTGCTGGTCGTGACGGGCAGCCTGTAGACCGCCTCGGGAACGCGCGTGCGGCCCCGAGGCGGAGAGGGCGGGTCAGCCGATCGTCCAGCGCCAGTCGCTCGACGTGATGTTGGCGTTCCGCCGGACCACCTCGCGGCCGTCCCGCATGACGGCCTTGAGATCCCAGCACCCGGTCGTCATCGAGAACGACATGGTGCTGCCCGACGTGATGACGTCGTCGCCGAGGCGGTCGGGGCCCCACGACGAGTTGGAGCACGACGAGGCGTAGAGGTAGAAGACCGACTGGTTCGTGTTGTTGACGACCACGAGCGAGGCGTTGCTGCCCGACGAGGCACTGCTGCCCGACGAGGCCCGGGACGAGCTTCCGGTGCTGAAGCAGCCCGTGAGCAGCACGCCGAGAACGAGGAGCGGGAGGACCGAGCGGAGGGTGGGCATGGGAGAGGAGGTGAGCCAGACCTCCAGAATCCGCACCCACGGTCTCTCCCGAACCCCCGAACCTTTGGGAGGCAGCGGGCGGTGCCTCCCCCACGACGCCGCGGAAGCGGATCGACGTGGGCGATTAGAGTCAGTGGGACAGTGGTTCAGTGCGCCAGTGGGTCAGAGATGCCCTTTTCCCGGACGCTGTGACGAGTTCCAGCGAGATGCGTGCACCGCACCTCAGCGCAATTTCCTCTAGAAGCGTGCTCGCTGGAACGCGGGTCGCCCTCAGGTGCGCCTGTCTCGGTCCATCCTCTCTTCCCGCCCGAAGGAGTGGGAGGAGCGGAGGGGATCAGCCGTCCCCCGCCTCGGGGGCATGGGTCTCCGGGGCGGGACCGGTCTCCGAGGCGGCGCCGATCCCCGAGGCGGCCAGCGTGGCGGCGATGCGCCGGCCCCACTCCGCGTAGACGCGCGGGCCGGGGTGGAAGCCGTCGCGCGACATCACCTCGGGCACGGGCACGTCGGCCAGCGGCTCGCCGGACTGGGGCAGCACCGAGACGTACGAGACGCCTGCCTCGGCGTCGGCCCAGGCGTGGAGCGCGGTGTCGTGGCGGCGGGCCTGCCGGCCGATCACCCAGCGGAGCGGCTGCGGGAGCGCTGGAAACGCGCCGATCGGCGGGAGCCCCGAGACGACGACGTGGCGCGCCTCGAACCGCGTCTGCAGCGTCCCGACCAGCTCGCGGTAGCCGTCCATCCACGGCCCGAGGGCGCGGCCGGCCAGGACGTCGTTGAGGCCGACGACGACCACGGCCGCGTCCACCGCCTCGGGGTCTTGCTTGCGCACGAACCGGAGGGTGCCCGGGATCGTCGAGCCGTGGCGCGCCCAGAGCGAGTAGGTCACCTGATGCGTCTGAGCAATCCGGCCCGTGACCTGCCCCAGAAGCGCCTCGCCCTGCGTGCCGACGCCGACGCCGGCCGCCGACGAGTCGCCGGTGAGGAGGAGACGGAGCGGTGAGCCGCTCCCGACCGTGCCGTCGCGGTCGCCGTGCGGCTCCCCGAGGCGGGGCATGGTGCGGAACATGCGGCGGCCCTGGGCCAGCAGGATCGGGGCGAGGAGCGTGCGCGCGAGGTCGGCCATCGAGGCGGTAGATTGTCCACGTGTGAACCAATATAGTCCACGCATGAACGAATTGATCCCGGCCTCCGACCTCCCCGGCTACCGCGACTGGTTCGAGGTCGTCCGCACCTATGCCGCCTGCGAGCGCGTGCTCGGCGAGCGGTGCGCGGCCGCCGGCCTCACGCTGGCCCAGCACGACGTGCTCGCGGTGCTCCTCCACGAGGGGCCGCAGCGCCAGAACCGCCTCGCCGAGCGGCTGTTCGTGACCAAGAGCAACGTGGCTGCGCTCCTCGCCCGCATGGAGCGCGACGGGCTGATCGAGCGGGATCCCGACCCCGACGACGCCCGTGCCAAGCGGGTTGCGCCGACGAACGAGGGGCGGTCCCGTGCCGAGGCGGCCATGGCGGCGCAGGTCGAGGTCGCCCGCGGCATGATCGGGCAGCTCACCGAGGCGGAGCGGGCGGCGATGGGGGAGATGATGCGGCGCGTGCGGGCGTTCCTGGAAAGCCAGTAGAGCGCCCTTCGGGTCGCGCTGAGGAATGGAGGGCGCGCTCTGCGTGCGGAGGAATGGAAGGACGACCGCTGGCGACGCTCCCTGGGCTGGATGCCACCCTCGAACCAACCTCCCTCCCACTCCAGAGTTGTGGCCGCGATGGGAAGCGACGGTCTCTGCCCGCGGTTTCCTCCCGTGTCCTCTTCCCGCTGGACGGAATCGGGGAGGAAGGGTGGCTTACGAGGGACCGGACATGACCTGGCTGGGATGACGTGACGCAGTGGGAATCCGCCCCCGAGGCGGCGATTCTGTGCACCGGCGGAACGCTCCTGCGTCGTTCTCCGCACCGCCTCGGGGCCGCCGGAGCCAGCGGGCTACGGTCCGCGTTCGTTTGTGCCGATACTTCGGCGCCCCCCGCTGCTCTGTGGATCTCCGCCCTGTCATCGCACGACCTCGCCCGCGCTCGGCACCTCGCCCGGCGCCGTCGCGAAACCCGTTCGTGCGCTACCGGCGCGCCGTGGCCGACCCCGAGGCGGGGTGGGGGCGCCGCCTCGGGGTCGCCCTCGGCGTGCCGGTGCTGCTGGGGCTGGGCGCGGCCGTGCTGGGCGTCGCCGCGTTCGCGGTCTACGTGTTCACGCTCCTCCCCGAGACGCCCGACGACTACGCGCTCGCCCGCGCCACGCAGGCCCAGCCGACGGTCGTGCTCGACGTGCGCGGCCGGCCGATCACGCAGTTCGAGCCAGCGTTCCGCGAGTGGGTCCCGCTCGACTCGATCCCGCAGCACTTGGTCGACGCACTCCTGGCGACCGAGGACCGCAAGTTCTACCGCCACACCGGCGTCGACGCCGCGCGGACCGTCGCCGCCATCTGGAACACGGCGACGGGCCGTCGCGAGGGCGGCTCGACGATCACGCAGCAGCTCGCGCGCAACCTCTTCCCCGAGGAGATCGGCAACGCCGGCACGGTCGAGCGCAAGACGAAGGAGGCGCTGGCCGCCCGCGCGATCGAGCGCGCCCACACCAAGCGCGAGATCCTCGAGGCCTACCTCAACACGGTGCCGTTCCTCTACAACGCACACGGCGTCGAGATGGCGGCGCGGACCTACTTCGAGACGCACGCGCCCGACCTGACGGTCGCCCAGTCGGCCATGCTGGTGGCCATGCTCAAGGGCACCAACCAGTTCAACCCGGTCCGCCACCCCGAGGCGGCGCTCGCCCGTCGCAACCTGGTGCTGCGGCTGATGGCCGCGCAGGACCACCTCGGGGCCGCCGAGGCGGCGGAGGTGCAGGCCGAGCCGCTGGGCGTCGTGCTGCGGCCCCAGCCGTCGACCTACAGCGCCGCGCCCCACTTCACGGCCGCCGTGCGGCGCCAGGTCGAGGCGTGGGCGCGGCCGCTCGGCTACGACATCGACCGCGACGGGCTCGTCGTGCGGACGACCCTCGACTTGGACCTCCAGCGCGAGGCGCAGGCGGCGGTCGCCGAGCGGGGCGCGCGGCTCCAGCGGGTCGCCGACCGCGAGTGGGCCAGCGGGCCGCCTCGGCGGGCCCTCGACGCCACGCTCCGCCGGACGGCCGCCTTCGCCGAGGCGCGCGCGGCCGGCCAGGACGCCGAGGCGGCGCTCGCGGCGGTCCGCCAGGACGAGGCCCTCGTCGACTCGGCCCGGACGACGACGACCCGCGTCGAGGCGGCGCTGGTCGCCATCCATCCCATGACCGGCGCCGTGCGCGCCTACGTCGGCTCGCGCGACTTCGCGCGCGACGAGTACGACCACGCCGGCGTGGCGCTCCGCCAGCCCGGCTCGACGTTCAAGGCGTTCGTGTTCGCGAGCGCCCTCCAGCGCGGCTACGCGCCCGACGACGAGATCGAGGGCGGCGGCGTCATCATCGAGATGGACGACGGCACGCGCTGGGAGCCCCGAGGCGGCACCAGCAGCGGCACCCTTGCCGACGCGCTCGTCTACTCCAAGAACGCCGCCACGGCCCGCATCACCACCGAGGTCGGCCCGCACCGCGTGGCGCTCGCGGCCCGCACGATGGGGGTCACGAGCGACCTCGACGTGGTGCCGTCGATCGGGCTGGGCACGAGCCCGGTCACGCTCCTCGAGATGACGTCGGCCTACGGGACAATCGCCAACGACGGCCTCCGCCGCGTGCCGCGCCTGGTGACGCGCATCGAGACCGCCTCGGGGACGGTGCTCGAGGCGTTCGGGGCCGGCGGCCGGCAGGCGATGACGCAGCGCGACAGCCGCTACCTGCTCGACATGATGCGCCAGGTGGTCGAGCGCGGAACCGGGCGCGACCTGCGCGCGATGGGCGTGACGGGCGACGTGGCCGGCAAAACCGGCACCACGCAGGGCTATGCCGACGGCTGGTTCATCGGGATGCGGCCGGGCCTGGCCGTCGGTGCGTGGGTCGGGTTCAACGACCAGCGCGTGACGTTCCGATCGAAGGCGACCGGCGAGGGCTCCAAGACCGCGCTGCCGGTCGTGGGTGACTTCTTCGTGCGCGTCCAGGACCGGCTGCCCGACACGTCGTTCCCGCCGCCGCCGGTCCGCTACGACGCCTTCGCGCTCAACGACGAGGGCGAGCTCGAGCCCACCGACGATCCCGTCGGTCGCGACGACATGGAGCCCTTCGCGTGGGAAGACGAGGACGCGTACCGGCCCGCGCCGGCCGACCTGCCACCGGTCGAGCGCCCCGAGGCCGAGCAGCCCCCGCTCCGCAGCGACCTCCCCAGCGAGTCGACCCCAAGGCGAACGCCGTCTCCGCAGCCCACGCCGGCCCCCGAGGCGGTGCCGACCCCCGAGGCGCCGCCTGCGCCACGCACGAACCCGAACAACGAGGGCGGCCGGACGGCCGAGGAGATGATCGAGCAGGCCCAGGACGGCGGCGGCTGACCCGCCTCGGCGAGGGCGTCCTCCGACGAGTCGCCTCAGGAGTTCCCCTACAAGGCGTTAGCTCTTGCAGATAAGGGTGTATTTGGAGTCAATCGACGCGCTTGTCCTTGTTTCTGTGGGCTTTGTACGGACAAGTTTGCCAGTTTGGCTGGATCCCAACCCTCCCTGGATCCCATGACCCTTCGCTTCTCCCTCGCCGTCGCCCTCGTCGGGTTGCTGGCGGTGCCTGTCGGCGCCCAATCCTACGCCGACGCGGTTCGCGCCTACGCCTGGGCCGACCAGCAGACCGCAGACTCCTACACCCCCAGTCCGGCGTTCAGCTACAACTCCTCCGGCGGCGACATCACGGCCACGCGGTCGGAGGAGGGCCGGTACGCGGTGACCTTCGCCGACCTCGGCTCGATCGCCAGTGCCGGCAACGTCCAGGTCACGGCCTACGGCTCGACGGCTTCATGCGTCTCGAACGGATGGGGCTCCACCTCGGGGGGGCTGCGCGTCAACGTCCGGTGCGATGACGCCGACGGAAACCCGTCGGATGCCCGGTATACGGTCTTGTTCGTGACCTCGGCGGACGCCGCCGTCCCCACGATGGCCTACGCCTGGGCGAGCCAGCCAGAAAATGCCAGCTACACGCCGAGCACTGCGTACAGCTACAACGGCGCTGGCGGCGCCATCACCGCGACGCGGTCGGCTGCGGGCACCTACCAGATGCAGTTTGCCGATCTCAGCATGAGCAACGGCAACGTCCAGGTCACGGCCTACCAGTCCGACGCCCGCTGCACTGTAACGGGTTGGGCAGGACCCAATATCAACGTTCGCTGCTACGACCCGGCAGGGGCCCTCGTCGATTCGCCCTACACGGTTCTCTTCGTCGGCAACGCCGCGGCCACCGACGACATCGGCTTCGCCTGGGCCAACAACCAGACGTCGGACAGCTACGCGCCCAGCCCGTCCTACGTGGTCAACGCGAACGGCGACGTCACGGCCACCCGCACCGCGGCGGGGACCTACCGGATGACCTTCGACGGCCTGGGCGGGGCGTCCTCGGGTGGCAACGTCATGGTGTCGTCCTACAGCACCGTCGGCGTCCAGTGCAACGTCTCGAGCTGGGGCTCCTCGGGTACCTTCGGGGCCAACGTGCGGTGCTACGACTCCGACGGCGCCCTGGCCGACGCCCGCTACACCATCCTCGTGTCGTGGCCGGCGCGGATCGGCGTGACCACCGAGGCGGCCCCCGAGGCGGCGTTCGCGCTCGCGGTGGCGCCCAACCCGGCCGCCTCGGCGGCGACGGTGCGCTGGCAGCTCGACGCGCCGGCCGAGGTCCGCCTCGGGGTGTACGACGCGCTCGGCC
>JBCCQJ010000090.1:0-15246 GCA_039024395.1 Bacteroidota bacterium
CGTGCACCGCGCCTCAGCGCAATTTCCTCCAGGGCGTGTGGACAATCACCCAGATCGGCTCTCACGGGCCAGATTCCGCCTTCGCGGCGTCGCGCTCGTCGGCCGGGGCTCCGGCCCCGCCCTCCTTGCGCTCCTTGCGAGGTCGAAATCGTGACCTCGCGGGAGCCTGACCTCGCGAATGTCCACACGCCCTAGGGGATGAGGAAGCCCTGCCCCTCGTCCTCGAGGCGGTCTTCGGTGGCGTCGTAGGTCGCCCGGGCGAGCGCCGGGTCGCGGCTGAGGGCGTCGAGACGGTCGTCGAGGGCCTCCGCCTCGGTGTCGTGCGCCGCGAGGGCGACGGCGCGGAGGCTGTCTCGAAGGTGGGGTTGGGTCGAGTCGGGCGCGAGGGTCGCCCGCGCGTCGGCGAGGTGGAGGTCGGCGAGGAGGGCCACGAGCGCTGCGTCGACGGGCGGCGCGTCGGCCTCCGAGGCGGCGTCGGCGCCGCACCCGGCCAGGATCAACACCGAGGCCAGGACGGCGGCCCTCACGAAACCTCCGCCTCGGAGCCCGCGGCCTCGGGGGCAGCCCCCGTGGGAGCGTCGACCTCGAGGCGGAGCAGGTGGGCGGCGTAGGTCTTGCCCTGCGCGTCGAGCTTGAGCGACACCGTGCCGCCGCCGCCGAGCGCCCCGTGGAGCAGGAAGTTGAGCGCCGACAGGTTGGGCAGCTCGAACCGCTCGACCGCGCCGTCGACGCGCGGGCCGAAGTGGGCCTTGACCACCGCCTCGGTGACCGTCTCGCGCAGCCAGCCGTAGTGCGCCGGGTCGCGCGCGATCAGGCCCACGTTGACGGCGTCGCCCTTGTCGCCGGAGCGGCCGAAGCAGTAGTCGAGCAGACGAGGCATGAGGAATGGCGAATGGAAAAGGGAGAATGGAGAAGGATAGCCCCGAGGCGGAGCGCCCTCATTTTCAACTCTCCATTCTCCACTCTCCCTTCTACGGAATCATCTTGTTGAGGGGGTACTCGATGAGCCCCTCGGCCCCGAGGCGCTTCAGCTCCGGGATGAGGCGCCGCACCTGGCGCTCCTCGACGATCGTCTCGACGGCCACCCACTCGTCGGAGAAGAGCGGCGAAATCGTCGGGTTGCGGAGTGCGGGCAGCGTCTCGACGACCTGCTTGAGGTCGTCGCGGCGGACGTTCAGCTTGAGGCCTACCTTGCCCTCGGCGCGGATGGCGCCCTCGAGGAGCAGCGCGAGGTTCTCGATCTTCTCGCGCTTCCACGGGTCCTGCCACGCCGTCTTGTTGGCCACGAGCTGCGTGTTCGACGACAGCAGCACCTCGACGATGCGGAGCTTGTTGGCGCGGAGTGACGAGCCCGTCTCGGTCACCTCCACGATGGCGTCGACCAGCTCGGGGGCCTTCACCTCGGTGGCGCCCCACGAGAACTCGACGTCCGCCTCGACGCCGTGGCTGGCCAGCCAGCGCCGCGTCAGGTTGACGACCTCGGTGGCGATCCGCTTGCCCTGGAGGTCCTGCACCGACTGGATGTCGGAGTCCTCGGGCACGGCCAGCACCCAGCGGACCGGCCGCATCGAGGCCTTCGAGTAGACGAGGTCGGCCACGACGTGGACGTCGGCCTGGGTCTCGGAAATCCAGTCGAGGCCGGTGATGCCAGCGTCGAACACGCCGTCCTGGACGTACTTGCCCATCTCCTGGGCGCGGACGAGCATCGCCGTCAGCTCGTCGTCGTCGATCGACGGGAAGTAGGAACGGCTGCGGACCGAAAACGAGTAACCGGCCTTGTCGAGCAGGTCGAACGTCGACTCCTGGAGGCTGCCCTTGGGCAGGCCGAGACGCAGGAGGTTCGAGTCGTCCGCCTCGGGGGCGTCGGGGGTGGGGGCGGTCTGGGTGGACATGCGGGTGGAAGAGCGAGAGTCGGAGTTAGGTGCTGGCCGCAGCCTCGGCGGCGAGGTCGGCCTCGGTGCGGAGCGTGTAGGCGATGACCTCCATCTGGCGGAGCAGCTTGCGCTTGTCGAGCGCGCGGTCCGGCGCGAAGGTCATCCCGTAGTAGAGGTAGAGGCGGTCGGCGTCCTCGTCGCGGACGGCGTAGCGGATGTAGGCGCCGCCCATCAGGTCGTGGACCATGTACCAGAGGCCGCGCTTCTCGGCCGCCGGCCGGCCGGCGATCTCGACCGCGGCGGTCGTCATCGGCCGCTGGTCGTCGAGCTGCACGTAGGCCGTGTCGGTCACGCCGACGGCGAACTGGCGCAGCAGGTCGTTCGTCATCGCGTCCACCTCTGCCTCGGTGGGCATCGCCTCGACGCCGTCGACGGCGAACACGAAGAAGTCGCGCCACGAGTCGCTCAGCACGCGCCGGTAGCGGACAAAGTCGCCGGTCTGCCCCGAGGCGGCGGCCGTCGTGTCCTGGACCTGCACGTAGTCGTGCTGCACGCGCACCCGCGCCCCGAGGCGGCCCAGCATCGCCTCGCCCAGGTCGGTCTGCTCCATCCGCGCGAACATCTCCTGCTCGGTGTTGACGCGCGCGAGGTCGTTGAGCTGCGTCCGAATCGCCTCGCCGCGGTCGCGGAACGCCGTCGCGAGGGCGCTGTCGCTGCCGGCCGTCGCGATCACCACCACCTGGTCGCGCGCCCACAGGTCGGGCCGCACGTTGACGGCGTCGGCGCGGCCCGAGCGGACCGCCTCGAGGTTCTCCTCGCCCACGCGGGCGCGCAGGAACTCGCCGATGGGGCTCTCGGCGTCGATGGGCGCGGCGAAGACGAGGTTGGGCGTCAGCCGGAGGTTGTCGAGCGCGCGCGTCGTGAGCGGCATGTAGCGGACCTTGAACGCGCCCTGGCTGCTCGGCAGCGTCCGGATCGGCCGGCCCAGCTCGGCTCGGATCGCCTCGCCGGCGGGCCCGGCCCAGGTCACGCTGTCGGAGAGGACCAGCACCTCCTCGACGTTGCCGCGTGCCTTCGGCGGACCCGAGACGGCGTCGACGCAGCCGGTGAGAACGAGGAGGGTAGAGAAGAGCGCGCCGAGGCGGAGCATAGTCAGTCGGTGTCGGTGCCCTTCAACGCGCGCGTCCCGCCGGCGACGCGCGCCAGACGTTCGGAATCGGTGAGATTGGGGTCGTCCCACGCCGCCTCGGCGGTGCGGATGAGCGCGCTGCCGACGATGAAGCCGTCGGTGTGCGCCCCGAGGCGGGCCGCGTCGGCGTGGCTCTGGATCCCGAACCCGACCAGGAGCGGCTGCTCGACGAGCCCGCGCGCGCGGGCGAGGTAGGCGTCGGTGGCGTCGGCGGCGCCGAGGCCCGAGCCGGTCAGGCCGGTCACGCTCACGGCGTAGACGAAGCCCGTCGAGCGGTCGTCGACGAGGCGGACCCGGTTGTCGGACGTGTTGGGGGCGATGAGGTGGGTGATCGAGAGGCCACGGTCGGTGGCCGCGTGCTCGACGTCCTCGGCCTCCTCGGGGGGCAGATCCGGGAGGATGAGGCCGTCCACGCCCGAAGACGCGGCGTCGGCGCAAAAGTCGCCCACGCCGTAGCGCATCACCGGGTTGGCGTAGCCCATCAGCACGAGCGGCGTGTCGGACTCGGCCCGGAAGGCGGCCGCCGTCTCGAAGGTCGTCGCCATCGAGGCGCCCTGCGCGAGCGCGCGCTCGGACGCCATCTGGATCGGCAGGCCCTCTGCCACAGGGTCCGAGAACGGCATCCCCAGCTCGATGAAGTCAGCGCCCGCCGCGTCGACGGCGCGGAGGATGGGGAGCGTCGCCTCGGGGGCCGGGAAGCCGCTCGTGAGGAAGAGGCCCATCGCGGTCTCGCCGCGCGCGCGGAGGTCGTCGAGGTGGGCGCGGAGGCGGGTCATGGGGTCTGGGACGCGTCCGCCTCGGGGGAGAGCGAGGAGGCAACCGGGGGCGGGGGAGACGCCCCGCCGGGGCGTCTGTACGAGCAGGGCTTCGAGGAAGAGGGCGCGGTGGGCACCGAGGCGGTCATCCGTTCCCGAGGTGGGCCGAGATCGTCGCCATGTCCTTGTCGCCGCGGCCCGAGAGGTTGAGCACGATCACCGAGCCCGGCGCCTCGGCGGCCAGCTCAGGCAGCTTCGCGATGGCGTGGGCGGTCTCGAGCGCCGGGATGATGCCCTCGGTCTCGCTCATCAGCTTGACGCCCTCGATCGCCTCGGTGTCGGTCGCCGTCCGGTACTCGACGCGACCGGCGTCTTTGAGGTAGGCGTGCTCCGGCCCGACGCCCGGGTAGTCGAGGCCGGCCGAGATGGAGTGCGCGATCTCGACCTGCCCGTCGCCGTCCTGGAGCAGGTACGTCATCGTGCCGTGGAAGATGGCCGGCTCGCCCTTCGAGAGCGTCGCCGCGTGGCGGCCCATGAGGCCCTCGCCGGCCGCCTCGACGCCTACGAGGCGGACCTTGGCGTCGTCCACGAACGGCGCGAAGATGCCGATCGCGTTCGAGCCGCCGCCGACGCAGGCCACCACGGCGTCCGGCGTCTCGCGCCCGATCTGGTCGTGGAGCTGCGCCCGCGTCTCGTCGCCGATCACCCGGTGGAGCTCGCGCGCGAGGACGGGGTACGGGTGCGGCCCGATGGCGGAGCCGATGATGTAGTACGTCGAGGCGGGGTTCGAGACCCAGTCGCGGAACGCCTCGTTGGTGGCATCCTTGAGCGTCTGGCTGCCACTCGTCGCCGCGCGCACCTCGGCGCCGAGGAGCCGCATCCGCTGCACGTTGAGGTGCTGCCGCTCGATGTCTTCGGCGCCCATGTAGACGACGCACTCGATGCCGAAGAGCGCGCAGGCCGTTGCCGTGGCGACGCCGTGCTGGCCGGCCCCGGTCTCGGCGATGATCCGCGCCTTGCCCATCCGCTTCGCCAGGAGCACCTGCCCGATGGCGTTGTTGATCTTGTGCGCGCCGGTGTGACAGAGGTCCTCGCGCTTGGCATAGATCGTCGCCCCGAGGCGGTCCGAGAGCCGGTCGAGACGCGTCAGCGGGGTCGGGCGGCCGACGTAGTCGCGCAGCAGACGGTGGTACTCGGCCCAGTACGTGTCGTCCTCCTGCGCCTCGGCCCAGGCCGCCTTGAGGTCGGCGAGGACGGGGTGGAGGATCTCGGGCACGAACGCGCCGCCGAAGGCGCCGAAGCGGCCGCGGGCGTCGGGGAGGGACGCGGCGTTCGGGGTTGGCTGCGCCGGCCTTTCGGCTCGGAGTTCAGGGTTCAGAGTGTGAACAGACATGGCGTCGTGGGGCTCTGGGGCGGCGTCCGCACTGGAGGCGTTCGCGTCCGTCGGATTGCTGAAACGTTTGGTTGTGTCATCCCGAGCGGAGGGCGAAGCCCGGAGCCGAGGGATCTCCGGCGAGCACCGCCTCGGGGCGTGCACAGGGACGAAGTGCGCGACGGAGACGGCTGCGCCGACGCTTCGCGGTCCTTCGACTCGCTGCGCTCGCTTAGGATGACAGTGTGGGCAGGTGGGTGGTCGGTCCTGGGTGGTCCTTCCGCCTCGAGGAGGACGTATTGGCCGCAGTACTCATCAGAGATCCTTCGGCTGCGTTCGCTTTGCTCTCTTCGCTCAGGATGACACGGTGGATCGGGAATGGATTGACCCCGAGGCGGTGCTATTCCGCCTCGGGGATGGCGTGGACGGCGTCGAAGAAATCGGCCAGCTTGTCGAGATCCTTGACGCCGGGGCTCTCCTCGACCGACGACGACAGGTCGACGGCGTAGGGGCGCATCGTCTGGACCGCCTCGGCGACGTTCTCGGCCGAGATGCCGCCGGCCAGGAACAGGTTGACCTCCGCGGCGAGGTCGCGCGCGACGCGCCAGTTGAAGCTCTCGCCCGTGCCGCCCCACAGGCTCGTGTGGTGCGTGTCGAGCAAGATGAAGTCGACCACGTCGAGGTAGGGCTCGACGAGGGCGCGGACCTGCTCCGAGGCGGCGTCGTGGTGGACCTGCACGGCCTTGATGACCGGCACGTCGACGGCGGCGCACACCTCGGGCGGCTCGTGGCCGTGGAGCTGCGCCAGCCGGAAGCCCGCCTCGGCGCACCGCGCGTTGACCGCCTCGGCGCTCTCGTTGACGAACACGCCGACCGGCTCCGGCCCGGCCACCCAGTCGATGATCTCCTTGGCCGTCTTCGGGTCGACGTAGCGCGGGCTCTCCTCGTGCTGGATGAACCCGAGGAAGTCGGCCCCGGCGGCGGCGGCCGTGCGGGCGTCGTGGAGGCGGGTGATGCCGCAGATTTTGACTTTTGTCGTCAAAGGTTAGAAAGTCGGAAGGTTGAAATGTCGGGGAGCGGACCTGTGGACGTTCAGACGTTCTGACCTTCCAACCGGTACGAGCCGGAGGCGAGCGCGAGGGCCGTTTCGCGGCGTAGGGCGGCGAGGGCGCGGCCGGGGTCGGGCTGGCGCATGAAGTGGGTGCCCACGAGGAAAGCGTCGGCGCCGGAGGCGCGGAGGCGCGCGGCGTCGTCGGCGGTCCGGATGCCGCTCTCGGCCACGCGAACGATCCTCTCGGGGAGGCGCGCGAAGATGCGCTCGGCGCGGCCGAGGTCGACCTCGAACGTAGCCAGGTCGCGGCTGTTGACGCCCAGCACGTCCGCGCGGTCGAGGTCGACGGCGTCCAGCTCCTCGTCGGCGTGGACCTCGACGAGCACCCCGAGGCCGAGGTCGCGCGCGGCGTCGAGGAGGTCCCCGAGGCGGACCCGGTCGAGCGCGGCCACGATCAGCAGCACCGCGTCGGCGCCGTAGGCGCGGGCCTCGACGAGCTGGTAGTCGTCGACGACGAAGTCCTTGCGCAGGAGCGGCAGGTCGACGGCCTGGCGGACCGCCGCGAGGTGGTCGAGCGAGCCCTGGAAGTGGAGCGGCTCGGTGAGGACCGAGATCGCCGAGGCGGCGGCCTGCTTGTACGAGCGCGCGATCTGGGCCGGGTCGTACTCCGGCCGGATGACGCCTTCGCTGGGGCTGGCCCGTTTGCACTCGGCGATGGTCGCGGGGCCGTCGGGGCGGCGGAGGGCGCGGGCGAGCGAGAGCGTGGGCGCGTTGAAGGCCGAGCGCCGCATGAGCGCCGCCGCCGGCGTGACCGCCTTGCGCTCGGCGACGACCGCCTCGGTGTCGGCCACGATCTGGTCGAGGATGGTCGCCATCAGGCTGGGGCGAGGGCGTTGGAGACCTCCACGAGCGCGTCGAGCTTGCCGAGCGCCGCCCCCGAGGCGATGCTCTCGCGGGCGGCCGCGAGGGCGGCGTCGAGCGTCTCGTACTCGGCTGACGCGAGGAGAGCATAGGCGGCGTTCAGGAGCACGATGTCGGCCTGCGGGCCGCTCGTGCCGCCGAGGACGGAGCGCACGATCTCGGCGTTCTCGTCCGGCGTGCCGCCCTGGAGCGCGGCCGCCGAGACGCGGGCGAGGCCGAACCGCTCGGGCACGACCTCCTGCTCGAGCATCCCGCCGTCATAGGCGTGCGAGCCGGTCTGGTAGATGGTCGTCGGGCTCGTCGTCGAGAGCTCGTCGAGCCCGTCGTGGGCGTAGACCACGACCACGTGCTCGCTCCCGAGGCGGAGCAGGATCCGCGCCATCATCTTGGCCACGTCGTCCGAGAACGCCCCGATGAGCTGCCGCTTGACGCCGGCCGGGTTGCAGAGCGGACCCAGGATGTTGAAGAACGTCCGCACGCCGAGCGACCGCCGCACCGGCCCCACGTGCCGCAGCGCGGGGTGGAACTGGGGCGCGAACAGGAACGCGATGCCCGCCTCGGTGAGGCACTGCTCGACGCCGGCCGCGTCGAGGTCGGCGCGCACGCCAAGTGCGCCCAGCACGTCGGCCGACCCCGAGGAGGAGGAGACGCCCTTGTTGCCGTGCTTGGCGACGGGCACGCCGGCGCCGGCGGCGACGAAGCTGGCCGCGGTCGAGATGTTGAAGGTGCCGGCGTGGTCGCCGCCGGTCCCGCAGAGGTCGATCGGGTCGAGGGCGCCGGTCTGGACGGGCACGGCGTACTCGCGCATCACCTTCGTGAAGCCGGTCAGCTCGTCGAGCGTCTCGCCGCGCGCGCGGAGGCCCATCAGGAGGCCGGCGATCTCCGCCTCGGAGGCGTCGCCGCCGAGCATCACGTGCATCGCCGACTCGGCCTGCGCCTGCGTCAGCGTCTCGCCCTCGGCGATGGCTTGGAGGAGGGGTTTGAGGGTGCTCATCGACGGTTGGAAGGTCTGAGAGTCATCAAGTCAGAAGGTTGGTCCGGGGTCATGCACGGTCCACATGCTCCGCTCTGAGATAACGAATGAGCGCGCCCAGCTTCCGGCTGGTTCGGGTGGCGAGGTTGTACAGATCGTCGAAGGTCTCGCGGCCGACGTAGCCGAGATCGAGGGCGGCGTAAAGCTGAGAGCGGACCTCTCCGGCGGAGCCCTTGGCAATGAAGAGGAAGCGGGCGAACTCCCGTTCGGACTGACGCTCGAAGCCCTCAGCGATGTTTGACGTGATCGAAATAGACGCCCTCTGGATCTGATCCCTGAGACCGAAGTCGCGCGAGAATGGGTCGCAACGGGTCACCTCATAGACACGCCGCGTCAGCTCGCGCCCGAGCTGCCACGCCTCAATGTCCTCGAATCGTCGGAACGTCGCCATCGGTTTAACTCGCGGGACCTTCCGACATTCCCACCTTCGAACCTTCCAACGCCGAAACCACCCAATTCCGCACCAGCCGTGGCCCCTCGGTCGTGAGGATGCTCTCGGGGTGGAACTGGACGCCCTGGACCGGGTGCTCGCGGTGGCGGAAGGCCATCACCACGCCGTCCGAGGTCTCGGCGCTGATCTCGAGGACGTCCGGAAGGGTCTCGCGGTCGACCACGAGCGAGTGGTAGCGGGTGGCCACGAACTCCTGCTGGACGCCCTCGAAGAGGCCGCGGCCGTCGTGGCGGACCCGGCTCGTCTTGCCGTGCATCAGCGTCGGCGCGTGAACGACGCGCCCGCCGTAGACCTCGCCGATCGCCTGGTGCCCAAGGCACACGCCGAAGATGGGCGTGGTCGCCCCGAGGCGGTCGACGACGGCCTCCGAGACGCCCGCCTCGGCGGGGCGGCCGGGGCCGGGCGAGATCAGGATGCCCGCCGGGTCGAGGTCCTCGATCTCGTCGACCGTGATCTGATCGTTCCGCACGACGCGGTAGTCCGCCGTCACCCCGCCCACGAGGTGGACCAGGTTGTACGTGAACGAGTCGTAGTTGTCGAGGACGAGGATCATGGAGGGTGGGGCGTCGTGCGTAGGACGTGGGCGGCCCCACGCTCCACGCCCTACGGTCTACGGGTTCAGAAAGCCGACCGCCTCGCGGACCTCGCCCGTCACCTCGGAGGCGCGGGCGCGGGCCGCCTCGGCGCCGGCGGCGAGGATGTCGCGGACGTCGTCGGGACGCGCGGCGAGGTCGCGGCGGCGCTCGCGGGCCTCGGCGAAGTGCCGGTCGATCATCCCCAGGAGCGCCGTCTTGGCGTGGCCGTAGCCGTAGCCGCCGGCGCGGTAGGCCGCCGCGATCTCCTCCCGCTCGGCGTCGGTGGCGAAGTGGCGGATGAGCGCGAACGTGTTGTCCGCCTCGGGGTCCTTGGGGGCGTCGAGGGGCGTCGAGTCGGAGACGATCGACATCACCTTCTTCTTGAGCGGTTTGCCCTCGTCGAAGATGCCGATCGTGTTGTCGTAGCTCTTCGACATCTTGCGCCCGTCGAGGCCTGGGATCAGCTTCACCTCGTCAAGGATGAGCGGGTCGGGGAGCGGGAAGAGGGGCGCCTCCTCGGGGCAGAAGGCCTGGTTGAAGCGGGCCGCCGTGTCGCGGCTGATCTCGAGGTGCTGCTTCTGGTCGGCCCCGACCGGCACGAGCGTCGCCCGCCCCGAGGCGGTGTAGGCCAGGATGTCGGCCGCCTGGAGGATGGGGTAGGTGAAGAGGCCGCCGTTGGCCGTCAGGCCCTGGGCCACCTTGTCCTTGTAGGCGACCGCCTTCTCCATGTGCGGCACCGGCGTGAGGCAGAGGAAGATCCACGTCAGCTCGCCGAGCTGCGGCACGTCGGACTGTACGAACAGGTGCGCCGCCTCGGGGTCGAGCCCGAGGGCGAGGTAGTCGAGCGCCACGTCCATCGTGTACTGCCGGAGCGCCTCGGCGTCGCGGAGCGTTGTCAGCGCGTGGTAGTCGACGATGAACAGGAACGCCTCGTGGCGCCGCGCGGCGTCGTTGGCGAGCGCGATGTTCTGGCGCAGCGCCCCGAAGTAGTTGCCGAGGTGGAGCGCCCCGGAAGGCTGGATGCCGGAGATGACGACGGGGAGGGCGTCGTCGGCCGGCTCCGCCTCGGGGGCGGCGAGCGTGTCAGGTGTAGCGTTGTCGGTCATAGATCAGATCGTAGAGACGCTCCGCAGAGCGTCTCGGCACAAGCCCCGAGACGGACTAGCGGATCGCGGCCGCGGCCAGCTCGCGCAGCAGCTCGATGCGCGCGGCTGAGGCCTCGGCGTTGTGGTTCAGGATGGCCCGGCTGCGCTCCTGGTGGTGCACCGCCTCGGCCTCCTCGGTGAGGGCCGCGCCGAAGTCACGCTCGGCCGACAGGAGGGTCCCGAGCTTCTCCTTGAGCGTCCCCGAGGCGGCCGCCGCCGGCTCGCGGTCGACGCCCGAGGCGGGCGTGCCGCCCAGGCTCAGGATCGTCTCCGACACCTTGGCCACCTCGATGCGGAGGTACGGCATCATGGCCTCAATCCGCTCCTTCGCGGGGCCTGTCGCCATCCCCGCGACGATCCCGTCGTAGGTCGCGAGCAGGCCGAGGTGGCGCTCGGAGATCGGGAGGAGGCGCTCGACGCTCTCCTCGCGGGAGATGTAGCGGCCGGCGCCGCCTTTGTTGAGGACCGGGCGGAGGGAGGGGAACATGGCGAGGGGGGATTGGGGAAAAGGGGTTGGGGATTGGGGAGCGTTCGCGATGAGGACCCAATCCCCAATCCCGAACCCCCAACCGCTCACAAGAGGTCAGACGTTGCGGAGCGCATGGCGGCGAAGAGGGCGGCGGCCTTGGCCCTGGTCTCGTCGTACTCCGAGGCGGGGTCCGAGTCGGCCACGACGCCGGCGCCGGCCTGCACGTAGGCCACGTCGTCCTTGACGATCATGGTGCGGATGGCGATGCAGGTGTCGAGCGCGCCGTCGAAGCCGGCGTACCCCACCGCGCCGGCGTACGGTCCCCGGCGGATCGGCTCCAGCTCGTCGATGATCTCCATCGCGCGCACCTTGGGCGCGCCCGAGACGGTGCCGGCCGGGAAGCAGGCCGCCAGCACGTCGGTCGCCGAGCGCTCACCGACGGCGCCGCTGACCGACGAGACGAGGTGCATCACGTGGCTGAACCGCTCCACCTCGGCGAAGCGGTCCACCGAGACCGTGCCCACGTCCGAGACGCGGCCCATGTCGTTGCGGCCGAGGTCGACCAGCATCAGGTGCTCGGCGCGCTCCTTGGGATCCGCCAGCAGGTCCGCCTCGTGGGCGGCGTCCTCGGCCGGGGTGGCGCCCCGCGTGCGGGTGCCGGCGATGGGGAGCACGAGCGCGCGGCGGTCCGGCCCGCGCGGGTCGACGCGTGTGAGCACCTCGGGCGACGACCCGACGAGCGTGAACTCGCTGTCCGCCTCGTCGAGGCCGTCCACGTCGAGGTAGAAGAGGTACGGGCTCGGGTTGACCTGCCGGAGTGCGCGGTAGAGGTTGAAGCGGTCGCCCGCGAACGGCATCGCGAACCGCTGGCTGAGGACCACCTGGAAGACGTCGCCCTCGACGATATAGTCCTTGCCCGTCTCGACCGCCGCCTCGTAGGCCGCGCGCTCCACCGAGGCGGCGGGCTCGGTCGCGAGCAGGCGCACCGGCTCGCCGGGGATTCCGCCCTGCAACAGGTCGTCCTCCAGCTCGACGAGGCGGGTCGTCGCGTGGGCGTAGGCCGCCTCGGTGTCGGTCTCGGCGTGGACGAAGACGGTCGCCATGAGCACCATCTGGTGCCGAACGTGGTCGAAGGCGGCGACGGTGTCGTAGAACGCCCAGACGGCGTCGGGCAGGCCGAGCAGGTCGGGCGGGCCGGGCGGCAGCGCCTCGAGCTGGCGGACGGCGTCGTAGCCCACGAACCCGACGGCTCCCGACGTGAGGCGCGGCAGGTCGGGCACGACGGCCTGCTCGGTCTGGTCCAGCACCGCCCCGAGAGCGTCGAAGACGGTGCCCTGATGCGAGTCGACCTCGTGGGGCGCGCCGTCGCCGGAGTAGCCACCGGCGGGCCGGTGGGTGAGCACGCGCCCGCCTCGGGACTCGAGCACGAGGTAGGGGCTCTTGCCCAGGAACGAGTAGCGCCCGAGCCGCTCGCCGCCCTCAACGCTTTCCAGCAAGAACCCGAACTGGCCCGCCTCGCGGACCGCCAGGAAGGCCGACACCGGCGTGAGCAGGTCGGCCGAGCGGCGGACGTAGACGGGCACGGCCAGCGTCCGGCCGTCGGCCGGGAGCTGCGCGTCGATGATCGCCTGGAACTCGGTGAGGGTCACGGCTGGAAGGTCGCTTCGGGGGCGGGGAGCGGAGTTGAAGCCAACAAAAAAGCCCCCTGCTCGGCTGAACAGTGGGCTCGCGTCGGGAGGCGCGGTCGCGTCAGGCCACAGGCCGTCTGCCCACTGGGTGCGTGGGGTGCCACCAGGGCCAGACGTGACGGGGCGCGCGGTGCGTCATGCAGTCAAGCTACGCCCCCGAGGCGGGCACGGCAACCGCCTCGGTAAGCCCCAGCGCCTCGCCGAGGCGGGCGTCGTAACTACGAAATCGTGTTCTCGCTCAGGTCAGCCTCGAACGAGCCCTGGACCGTGATCTCGCCGTCACCGTGGTTGCCCTCGACCGCCTCGAGTTCGAACGAGCCCCGAACGCGGTCGTCTGTCACCTCGGTCAACGTGAGCGTCCCCGAAAGGCTCAGGAACGCCTGGTTGTCTTCGAGGTCCACTATCGCCTCTGCGCGGCCGGGACCGAGGTCCACGCCGAACCGCCCGATGTCGTAGGTCCCCTCGGCCAACTCGGGGACGCCGTCGGATGCCGCGGCGATGGACACGATCTCGTCGTTGCCCGAGGCCGCCAGTCGGAACAGGTACCTCTGCTCGGACGGATCCAACGACCCTGCCGGGTTGACGATGGTCACGGGCTCGCCCGAGAACGAAGCGGTCGCGTCGCCGGTGACGGAGACCTCGAACGATCCCGGAGCGGACCCGAAGAGGTCGCAGGCGGGCAGAGTGAGCAGGCCGAACGAGAGAACGAAGATGAATCGGACGAGGCGCATCGAGCGAGCAAGGTGTGGAAGGCTGCAGAACGGGGAGGTGTGCACGTGCCTCATCCACCTCGGGGATGCCTGAGCCCAGCGCCGCCCCCCCCCCCCGACTGCACTCGTCTATTCCACCCTCCGGCGAGCAAGGGGCTACCACGTCAACTTCTGTCCCGATTGTATTGACCACGTTTGCAAATCCCGCAGGATCTGAGAGCGCCGACTTTTCGGAGCGTCACACTTCAGTTGAGCGTTAAGCTCTTCGATGAAGACGAGAAGCCCAAGCCGATAGTCCCCAGTGTGCTCGTAGGGCACCGTATATCTCTCGCTACCGAGTGCGTAGTGGAGCGTCCCATGGATGCCGCCGTGAGGCTCAAGCGTTATCGAGGGGTGCTGATGCATGGCATGGCTATGATTGCTAAGCCCCTGCGTCATCCGCCTCGGGGGCGACGAGCCCCAGCGCCTCCCCGAGGCGGGCGTCGTAGCCGTAGGGGTCGTCGTGGAGGCGGAGCGAGCCGTCGGCCTCGACGAAGGCCGTGAAGTAGACGAAGTGCGTCCGGACCGGCTCTGCGAGCTGAACGCCCCGCCTCGGGCCGCGCCGCCAGGCGGCCGTCGCCGCGCCTGGGCTCCAGCCGTTCACGGTCGTCAGCAGGTGCTCGGCCAAGAGGTCCGGCGCGCCGGCGTGGACGCACCCGCTCGACACCGGCGAGCCAACGCCATCCGCCAGCGTATGTCGCTTGTTGGTGTCGTGGATCAGGATCGCGTACGGGTTGTGCATCATGAACTTGACGC
This sequence comes from Bacteroidota bacterium, assembly GCA_039024395.1. Classification (GTDB taxonomy): domain Bacteria; phylum Bacteroidota; class Rhodothermia; order Rhodothermales; family Rubricoccaceae; genus Rubrivirga. Next base: position 14,029 of record JBCCQJ010000090.1, read on the forward strand.
GCCCGAGCGGATTCGCCGGCCCGGGCCGCTGCACGAACCGGAATTCGGCGACCGACACCGAATCCCACGGCACGAGGCGGGTGTCGACGGGGCTCCCGTTCCGGAACGCCTCGATGCCCTGGCGCCAGAGCGCGAGGCTGTCGGCCTGCGCCATCGGGAGGATCTGAGCCGCGGCCAACGAGGCGGGCACGTACCAGACGGGCTGAAACTCGAGCGTGTGGATCGAGTCGGTGAGGACCGGCGTCGTCCACCCGGTCGTCTGCGCGTTGCCGATGTTGCCGGGCATCCGCAGCGTCTCGGCGACCGCCCCGAGGCTGTCGGCCTCCATCACGCGGATCTCGTAGGCCGGCAGGTTGACCCACACGTAGTGGTAGCCGAGGTCGTCGGGCAGCCAGCGCCAGCGCTCGAGGTTGAGCGCCAGCGTGCGGCGGAGCGCCTCGGTGTCGGCGTTGAGCGCGTCGGTCGCCGCCTCGGTGAGGACGCTGTCGGCGGCCAGCCCCGAGGCGGCCTGGAAGCGGGCGAGGGCACTCGCGAGCGTCAAGTCGAGGGCGTACGGCTCGGCGCGCTCCCACGCATCGGCGGCGCTACCGGAGAGGTAGCCGAGGGCCGTCAGCCGCTCGCGCAGGTGCGGCACGCGCACCGACGTGTCGCCGGGCCGGAGATCGGCGCCTTCAGGAATCGGGGCGAGGGGCACCTGGAGTGCAGCTAGGCGCTCACGCATCCGGCGGTAGCCGTCCTGCTGTGGCCGCAGGCCTTCGAGCGCCGCCGCCACGCGCTCGACGTCGCCCGCCTCGATGGCCGTGGTCAGGCGCTGGAAGCCGGCGTCGGTGGTGTCGCGGAGCGTCGGGTGCCACGTGCCCGGGTGAAGCTGTCGCGGATCGGCGCGGCGGCCGCGGAGCGCGTCCCCGAGGCGGAGCAGCCCGTCGGTGAGCGCGACGTCGAGGGCGGCGAGCGGGGCCGGACGCGGGTCGCGGAGCGTGTCGCGCGCCGCCGCGTCGCGGGCCGTCCACGTCGCGTGGCGGCTGCGGAGGACGGTTGCGAGGCGCTGCGCGTCGTCGAGGCGGACCGCCTCGGGGCCGATGCCGTCGGCGGCCGCGTCGTCGAGGAGGGCGATCAGGGCTGCGCGGCTCGAGGCCGTCGCCCACTGTGGCGCCGCCTCGGGGCCGTACACCGAGGCGGTGGACGGGTGGAGGTGCGGGGCGTCGAGGCGGGGCGTGA
>JBCCQJ010000091.1:0-15187 GCA_039024395.1 Bacteroidota bacterium
CTCGCGGACCCGCGCCAGCGCGTCCGGCGGAAGGCGCGTGTCGGCGTGGAGAAACAGGAGCACATCGCCCGAAGCTCGCTCCGCGCCGGCGTTCATCTGCGTCGCCCGTCCCCGAGGTGACGTCAGGACGACCGCCTCGGGGAGCGCCCGCCGCGCTGCTTCGGGCGTGCCGTCCTCCGATCCTCCGTCGATCACGACGACCTCGACCGGCCCGTCCTGCGCCGCCACCGACGCCAGCGTCGCCCCGATGCCCGTGGCCTCGTTCAGCGCCGGAATCACAACCGTGATGAGGAGCGGAGCCGCGGCGCTCGAAACGTCATGCCCCTTCCCGCTTCCCCCTTCCCGCATCCCCTACCAGAACATCAGCTTCATGCAGAACACCGAGCCGCCGGCCTTGAGGAACTCGTCGGTCTGCACCTCGACGACCGTGTAGCCGCTGGCCTGGAGGAGGGCGTTCGTGTGCTCGCAGCCGGCCTGGATGACGACGTGCTCGCCGTCGGGGCTGTGGGCGTTGCAGGCGAAGAGGTCGCGCGCCTCCGCCTCGGGGGCCTCGATCACGCGCGGGACGTGGTCGCGGATGGTCGCGAGGCCCTCGTCGTCGAACGCGTCGGGGTAGACGAGGGCCGTCTGCTCGTCGAGCGGGCAGAAGCACGTGTCGAGGTGGTAGAAGTCGGGGTCGGTGAGCGAGAGCGCGAGCACGGGAACCCCGAGCTTGTCCCCGAGGCGGTCGTAGACCTGGCGGTCGGTGCGGTAGCCGTAGCCGCCCCAGAGGAGGTAGCGGCCGGGGTGCCAGATCGCGTCGCCCATCCCCTCGAAGTCGCCCGGCAGGTCGGGGTCGAGGCCGTGGACCTCGTAGCCTTCACCGCTGAAAAACCGGCGGTAGTGCTCGACCTCGGGCTTGCGCTCGGCGGCGTGCATCCGGCTCAGGACGACCCCACGTTTGCCGCCCGGCGTGAGGTAGGGGAGCGTCTGGTTGGCGCAGAACACCATGTCCGGCAGGCCGGCCGCACCGGCCACGACCGAGACCTCGACCCCGAGGCGGTCGTAGGCCTCGCGGAGGGCCTCCCACTGCGCCCGCGCCCGCTCGGGGTCTACCTCGCCGACGTTGCCCGCCATGTGGGGGTTGATGACGTAGGCGACCTCGAAGTGGTCCGGCGAGGTCAGCAGCACGCGGCCGGGGCGGGGGATCGCCGGCAGGGCCGCGACGTCGAGCGGAGCAGAGAGGTTCATGGGCGGTCGGAGGAGGACGGAAGGTAGCCCGGGCGCCGCCCCTCCCCAATGCACGACGCCCCCGCCGAGGCGGTCTCGGCAGGGGCGCAGGAGAAGGGCTGTTCGGTTGCGTCAGTCGCGGCTCACCGAGGCGAGGAACTCGCCCGTCAGGAAGGCCTCGACGCGGACGCCCTCCGCCTCGGCGTCGACCTCGACGCGGTCGATCACGTCGAGCGCAGCGGGCTCGTCCTTGAGGCCGATCTTGGCAGCCGAGAGGCCCCCGCGGAACACGTCGGCCACGTCGTCGGCGCTCGCGCCTTCGCGGGTGACGAGGAAGGCGCGGACCGGGATGCCGTCGTCCTGGAAGCCCATCGACATCACCATGGCGCTGGCCGCGCGGGCCGCCGCCGCCTCGGGGCCGGCGTCGGCGGAGATCCCGGCGGTGCGGCGGTCGAGGTTGCGGGCGACGAACCAGGCGCCGTCGGGGTACTCGACGCGGTCGAGGAGGGCCTGGAGGTCGGCCGACGGGGCGCGCTGCGTCCCGAGGCGGCCGATCATGTCGGTGAGGGTGGCCTCGTCGCCGGCGAGCACCATCTCGGCGTTGACGAGGGCGAAGCCGGCGCGCTCGCCGTCGTCGTCGAGCAGGTACACCGGCAGGCCCTCGATCTCGGTGGCCTCGAACTCGGCCTCGTCCTGGTCGGCGAGGTAGCGCTCGATCCGCTCGCGGTCGAAGCGGCCATAGGCCACGAACGCCGCGCGGCCCTCCGTCTCCGAGGCGGCGAGGAAGACGCGGTCGAGGTCCTCGTTCGGGTCGAAGCCCGTCATGCGGACGAACGCCTCGAAGTCCTCGGCGCCGTCGGTCGTCACCATCTCGAGCCCCGAGCCGCCGAGCATGTCGTCGATGGCGCCGCTCGCGCGGGCCGAGGCCAGGTTCATCATGCCGGCCATCTCGGCGTCGGCGGGCAGGAGCGCGAGCGCGTCCGTCGTCTGGGCCGACGACCCCACGCCGGGCGCACCGAGCGAGTCGCTGCAGCCGGCGGCGAGGGGCGCGAGGGCGAGGAGGGCGAGGGGGACCCCGAGGCGGGAGAGAGTCGTCATGTCAGTAGTCTTTGCGTGCGAAGAGAATAAACGCGGCGAGGTAGCAAATGGCTCCGAAGGCCAACGACGAGGCCAGGGCATAGGCGCCGGCTACGGGTTGACCGGTGGCGAGTTGCGGCACCACCTCGACGCCGACGTTCCCGAACTTCGGCAGCACGTGGTACGCCCCCTCGACGAGGGGCCGCCACGTCTGGCTGACCTGGTTGGGCAGCTCCGGGATCGCCAGCACGAGCGAGACGAACAGGAGCGCGAGCGTCGACATGAGCGACAGCGGACCGCTCCCGCTCCACACGCCGACCAGCGCGATCACGCCGTACATCACGGCAAACATGCTGAACACGACCGGGATGGCGAGCAGGAACCGCGGGTTCCAGAGGCCCGACTTGAGCGACATCACGAGCCACACCGCCCCGAACAGGTACACCACCAGCCCCAGCATCACCAGCCACACGCCCCCGAGGCGGCCCGCGAGCACCGCCGACCGCGAGAGCGGCTTCGTGAGCAGCACGTCGACCTGGCCGCGCTCGGTGAGCGACGCCACCAGGCCTCCCGTCGCGAACAGCGCCAGCAGGATCCCCACCCAGTAGGCGGCGCCGGACACGAACGCCTGCGCGCCGAACACGAAGCTCTCCAGGAGGGTGCTCCCGAACGGGTACTGGTCGTTCAGGCGCCGCGGCTCGCCGTCGTCGTTCAGCACGACGTTGCCCTCGGCGTCGACCAGCACGCCCTCGGCGTTGTAGGCCTCGTCGTTGATCGCGTCCTCGCCGAAGAGGCGGGCGCCGGCCAGCGAGCCGTCGACGACGTCGAGCTGGAGGGCCAGCGCGAGGGCGACCCACACGATCGTGGCGATCACGAACAGGCCGATGACCACCTTGCGCGCGCGGAGCTCGCGCAGCGTGAGCAGGAGGAGTCCGGTCATGGGGCGTCGGCGGTGACGACCTCGACGAAGAGGTCTTCGAGCGACTGCCGCGCCGGCTCCACCGCCTCGACCTCGACCGCCTCGGCGCGGAGCGCGTCGAGCAGCGCGTTGAGGGCCGGCCGGTCGGGGACGGTCACGAGCGAGCGGACGAGGCCGCCGGGCAGGGTCTCCGCCTCGGGGGCGAGGGCGTCTCCGAGGCGGGCGGCGAGGGCAGCAGGAAGAGGCGTCGAGACGAGGCGCCACGCGCGGCCCTGGCGCGTGAGGTCGTCGACCGTCCCGTCGCGCACCACCGCGCCGTCCTTGAGGATCGCGACGCGCGAGCAGATCCGCTCGACCTCGCTCAGCAGGTGCGAGTTGAGGAACACCGTCACGCCGTCGTCGCGCAGCCCCTCGATCAGGTCGCGGATCTCGCGTCGCCCGACCGGGTCGACGCCGTCGGTCGGCTCGTCGAGGAAGACGATCTCGGGGCTGTTCATGAGCGCCTGGGCAATCCCGAGCCGCTGGAGCATCCCCTTCGAGAACCCGCCCGTCTTGCGGTTGGCGGCGCCCCCGAGGCGGACGAGGTCGAGCAGCCGGGGCGCGCGGCTGTCGCGGTCCGCAGCCGAGACGCCGGCCATCCGGGCGAGCAGGTCGAGCGTCTGGCGGGCGGTCAGGAACGGCGGGAAGCGGTGGCCCTCGGGGAGGTACCCTGCGCGCTGCCGCGCCGCCGCCTCGGTGATCGGCGCCCCCAGCACCGAGGCGGTGCCCTCGGTGGGGCGCACGAGGCCGAGCAGCAGCTTGACGAGCGTTGTCTTGCCGGCGCCGTTGGGGCCGAGCAGCCCGAACACCTCGCCGCGCGCGACCTCGAGGTCGAGCGGCCGCAGCGCGTGGACCGGCTGCCGGCTGCCGTAGGTCTTGGCGAGGCTGGAGGTCTGGAGGGCGAGGTCGGTCACAGGCGGGCGTGGGCGTGGCGCCTCCACGGTACCGACGCCGCGAGGTTGCGTGCGCCAGAAACAGGGGCGGCCGAGTCCTGAAGAACAACGGCGCTCTCCTCCGAGGCGGATGCGCGCGCGGCTACTCCGAGGGTGCCGCCTCGGCGTCGGCCGCGCCGTCCCCCGAGGGGGCGCCCTCGGCCGGCGCGGCGGAGCCGTCGAGCGACTTGTAGTAGACCGTCCGCCGCGGAAACGGGATCTCGACGCCGCGCTCGTCGAAGCGCTGCTTGATGAGCGCCCGCAGGTCGCGCTCGGCCTGAAACTGCTCGCCGGGCCGGACCTGCACGATGATCCGGGCCGTCACGGCCGAGTCGCCGAGGGCCATCAGCGCCTGCACCTGCGGCGCCTCCTCGACCATCGCGTCGCGGGCGTGCTCCGAGGCGGCCCACTCGCCGGCGACCTCCTCGAGGACGGCCAGCGCCGCCGTCGCGTCCTGCTCGTAGCTCAGGCCCACCTCGACGATGGCGCGCGCGAACCCGATCGACTTGTTGCCGAACGTCCGCAGCTCGCCCGCCGGCACCATCAGCAGCTCGCCGTCGAACTTGCGCACCTTGATCAGCCGCAGCCCGACGTACTCGACCGTGCCCACGTCGGGGCCGATCCGGATCAGGTCGCCGTTGCCGAGCGTGTCGTCGAAGAGCAGGAAGAAGCCCGAGATGACGTCCTTGACCAGCGTCTGCGCCCCGAAGCCGATGGCGAGGCCTGCGATGCCCGCGCCGGCCAGGAGCGGCCCCACCGGCAGGTTGATCGCCTCGAGGATCGAGATGACGGCGATCGTCCAGACGGCGTAGCGGGCGACCGACCCGAGCAGGTCGGCGACGGTGAGCACGCGCTGGCGACGCTTGTCGAGCGCCGGCTCGTCCATCACGCTCGCTACCCACCGCGTCTTGATCCGCTTGACGATGCCGAGCACGAGCAGCGCGATGACGATGATGAGCGCCACCTTCGCCAGCGTCCACCCGATGCCGACCCAGAAGTCCCCGGTGCCGACCATGACGGCCGCCTCCTGGAGCGTGTCGACCGCCTCGGGGAGCGACGTGGCGGCGGGGAAGCCCCCCGAGGCGGTGTCGGCGGCGGCCGAGTCGGGAGCTGCGCCCGAGGGGAGCGTGGGGAGGGTCTGCATCGGGAGGGCGTCAGTCGGTGAGCGCCGAGGCGGCTTCGGCGGGGTGGGGCGCGCGCGGCAGGCGCATGTTCTTCAGGAGGGCGGCGAAGCGCAGGGCCGTCGTCGTGCTGGCCGCGGCGATCAACTGCAGGGGAACAGGCGCCCCGAGCGCGTCGAGGCCGACGAGCAGGGCGCTCCCGACGACGGCGGCGGTGGCGTAAAACCCCTTGTGGAGGACCGCCGGGCGCTCGCCCACGAGCACGTCGCGCACCACGCCTCCGCCGACGGCCGTCAGCGTGCCCATCAGGACAACGCCGATCGGCCCGAGGCCGTGGGCGGCGCCCTTGGCCGCGCCGAGCGCGGCGAAGAGCCCCAGGCCGATCGCGTCGGCCACCATCACGCGGTTCCACCGCCGGGCGATGGGCCGCGCGGCCACGATCACCGAGGCGGCCCCGGCGAGGCAGACCAGGAAGAACCGCTCGTCACGGAAGACCGCCGGCGGCGTGTCGCCGAGCAGGAGGTCGCGCACGATCCCGCCGCCCACGCCCGTCAGCGCGGCCAGCACCACGATGCCGAGCCAGTCGAGGCGGTGGCGGACCGCCTTGAAGGCGCCCGAGAGGGCGAACACGAACGTCCCGACGAGGTCGAGCGCGGTCAGCATCCGCTAGTCGAGGGCCGCGAGGCCCGGTAGCGTCTGGCCCTCCATGAACTCGAGCATCGCGCCGCCGCCGGTCGAGACGTGGGTGACCGCCTCGGCGAGGCCCGCCTCGTTGATGGCCGCCACCGAGTCGCCGCCGCCGACGACCGTGAGGGCGTCGCCCGTGCGCGTTGCCTCGGCCAGCGCCTCGGCGACGGCGAACGTGCCGCCCGCGAACGGCTCCATCTCGAACACGCCCATCGGGCCGTTCCAGATCACCGTCGCGGCGCTCGCGATCACGGTGGCGTACTGCTCGCGCGTCCGCGGCCCGATGTCGAGGCCCTGCCAGCCGTCCGGGATCTCGCCCTCGACGACCTGCGTCTGGGCGTCGGCGGCGAAGGCGTCGGCCACGAGGTGGTCCTGGGGCAGCGTGATCGTGTCGCGGAACCGCTCGTAGAGCCGGAACGCCTCGTCGGTGCGGTCGGCCTCGACGAGCGAGGTGCCCGTCTGGTGGCCCAGCCCGGCCAGGAACGTGTACGCCATCGCGCCGCCGATCAGGAGCGTGTCCACCTTCGGCGCGAGCGCCTCGATGACACCGATCTTGTCGGACACCTTGGCGCCGCCCAAAATCGCCACGAACGGACGCTGGGGCGCGTCGAGGGCGCGCGTCAGAAAGTCGACCTCGCGGTGGAGGAGGAGCCCGGCGGCCGCCTCGAGGTGCCCGGCCACGCCGACCGTCGAGGCGTGCGCGCGGTGGACCGACCCGAAGGCGTCGGACACGAACACGTCTCCGAGGCGGGCCATCTGGGCGGCCACCTCGGGGTCGTTTTTCGTCTCGCCGGCCAGGAAGCGCGTGTTCTCGACGACGACGACCGACCCTGCCTCGGCGCCAGCGACGCACGCCTCGGCGGCCTTGCCCACGGTCGCCTCGCAGAACACGACCGGCGCCTCGGTGAGCGTGTCGAGGCGCGCCGCGACGGGGCGGAGCGAGAACGCCGCCTCGGGGCCGTTCGTGGGGCGCCCGAGGTGCGACATCAGGACCGGCGTGCCGCCGGCGTCCAGGATGGCCTGGATCGTCGGCAGCGCGGCGCGGATGCGCGTGTCGTCGGTCACCGTGCCCGCCTCCATCGGCACGTTGAAGTCGACGCGGACGAGCACCCGCCGGCCGCCGAGCGAGAGGTCAGAGAGAGAGTGCATGGTGCGTGGGACGTGGGACGTGGGGCGAGGACGCAGGAAACCCTACGCCCTACGACCCACGACCTACGCCATGAGCTTCGTGACGAGGTCGACGGTGCGGCTGGCGTAGCCCCACTCGTTGTCGTACCACCCGACGACCTTCACCATTGAGCCGTCGGTCATGGTCGAGGGCGCGTCGAGGATGCACGAGTGCGGGTTGTGCACGATGTCGACCGACACGAGCGGCGCCGTCGAGTACTCCAGGATGCCGGCCAGCGGCCCCGAGGCGGCGGCCTCGAAGGCGCCGTTGACCTCCTCGGCGGTGACCTCGCGGCCGACAATCGCCGTGAAGTCGGTCAGCGAGCCGTCGGGCGTGGGCACGCGGAGGGCGAACCCGTCGAGCTTGCCCTGGAGGTGCGGCAGCACCAGGCCGACCGCCTTGGCAGCACCCGTTGTCGTGGGGATGATCGACAGCGCAGCGGCGCGGGCGCGACGGAGGTCCTTGTGCGGCGCGTCCTGGATCCGCTGGTCGGCCGTGTAGGCGTGGACGGTGGTCATGAAGCCCTTCTCGATGCCGAAGGCGTCGTCGAGCACCTTCACCATCGGTGCGAGGCAGTTGGTGGTGCAGCTCGCGTTCGAGACGATCTCCTCATCGCCCGTCAGGATGTCGTCGTTGACGCCCAGCACCACCGTCGCGTCGACCGCCCCCGAGGCGGGCGCCGAGATGACGACCTTCTTCGCGCCGCCCTGGAGGTGGAGCGCCGCCTTCTCGCGCGTCCGAAACACGCCCGTCGACTCGACGACGACCTCGCAGCCGAGGTCGCCCCAGGGGAGTTGCGCCGGGTCGCGCTCGGAGAACACCTTGAAGCGGTCGCCGTCGATCACCAGCTCGTCGCCCTCGGCCGACACGTCGCCCGGGAAGACGCCGTGGATCGAATCGTACTTGAAGAGGTGGGCGAGCGTCTCGGCGTCGGTGAGGTCGTTCACGGCGACCACGTCGAAGTCCGGGCCGTCGGCGGCTCGGTCGCCGCGTTCGAGGATGGAGCGGAAGACGAGACGGCCGATCCGGCCGAAGCCGTTGATGCCAATCTTGATGGGCATAGAGGGGGGAGGGAAGGGGTCGGAGAGGAAGCGCTGACTCAACGCACACCTCAGGTTAGAGGTCCGCCCCCGAGGCGGGAGGCGCCGTTCGATGAAAAGGCCCCCAAGAGCCCTTCCTGGGGCCGTAGGCGGCGGTCGCGGAAGCGCTTCGTCGTTGCCGAGCCGCCTCGGGGGCCGCTACCTTTCCAGGCTGAACCGATGACTCCGGGTGGCTCCGGTCCGCCCTCCCGACGCACGCTCCCCCGATGGCCCAGATCAACCCGCCCAAGCCGCTCGTCGCGCCGACCTCGGACGACCTCCGCGAGGACAACCTCACGACGGCGTACGCCCGCTCGTCGATGTTCTTCGACCAGTACCAGACGGCCATCGTCGGCGGCGGCGTGACGCTGATCGCGCTCGTCCTGGGCTTCTTCGGGTGGCAGTGGTGGCAGGGCGAGCGCTCGGCCGAGGGCCAGCAGCTCCTCGGCGCCATCCTGACCGAGTACGAGGTCGGCAACTGGCAGACGGCCCTCGACGGCACCGACACAGCCCCGGGCCTGCTCGAGATCGCCGACCAGTACGGCTCGACCTCCACCGGCGAGCAGGCCACCTTCTTCGCCGCCGACGCCTACTACAACCTCGGCCAGTACGACGAGGCGCTGGCCCTCTTCGAGGACTACGACGGCGAGGGCCTCCTCGGGGCGAGCGCCCTCGCGGGCCAGGCCGCCATCGCCGAGCAGCAGGGCGACGCCGCGGGGGCCGCCGCGCTGTTCGAGCGCGCCGCCGCGTCGTTCGAGTCGCCCGCCTCGGCGCCGGGCTACCTCCTCGACGCCGCGCGCGCGCACGTCGCCGCCAGCGACACCGAGGCGGCGCTCGCGGCGCTCCAGACCGTCCTCGACGACTACGCCGAGACGCCCGAGGCCGTCCAGGCAGAGCTGGAGATGGGCCGCGCGACCGGCATGGCGACCGCCTCGGGGGCCGCCGAGGGCGGCGTGGTCCCTGCACCCGTCGCCGAGGCGGAGGCTACCGCGGACGCCGAGGCGGACGCCGAGAACTAGGGCCTGTCTGAAACCCCGATCGCGGTCTGTGCGGGGCCGGATGCCACCCGCCGCCGCGTCACGCTCCATCGCCGTAGCCGGGGCTACGGCTGCTTCACGCTCCTTGCGGCACGCGCCCCCCGCGCCCGCTCGCCAACGCGCCGAGTTTCCAAACAGACCCTGGGCGCAGGCACGACGGGCGCAGCGTTAGCTTCCTCGCGCCCTTCTCGACGCACCATGCCGACCGTCCTGATCGCCGACGACGAGCCCGCCATCCGGCGGTCGCTCCGCGAAATCCTCGAGTTCGAGGGCTACGAGGTCCACGAGGCGGTCGACGGCGACGAGGCCCTCGAAAAGGGCCAGGGAGGGGGGCTCGACCTCATCCTGCTCGACATCAAGATGCCGAAGCGGGACGGCATGGAGGTCCTCCAGGCCCTCCACGACGCCGAGTCGGCCGTGCCGGTCGTGATGATCTCGGGGCACGGCACCGTCGAGACGGCCGTCGAGGCGACGCAGCTCGGGGCGGTCGACTTCCTCGAGAAGCCGCCCGACCTCAACCGGCTGCTCGTGACGGTGCGGGGCGCGCTCGACCGGGGCCAGCTCCAGGTCGAGAACAAGCGCCTCAAGCAGGTCGTCCGCGACGCCGGCGCCTCGGACCTGACGCAGATCCGGGGCGACAGCCCGGCCATCACGCGCATCAAGCAGACCATCGAGCGCGTCGCGCCGAGCGAGGCCCGCGTGCTCATCACCGGCGAGCCCGGGACGGGCAAGGAGCTGGTAGCCCGCCACCTCCACGCCGAGAGCAACCGCGCCGACGGCCCGCTCGTCGAGGTCAACTGCGCCGCCATCCCGTCGGAGCTGATCGAGTCGGAGCTGTTCGGCCACGAGAAGGGCGCCTTCACGGGCGCGACCAAGCAGCGGGTCGGCAAGTTCGAGCAGGCCGACGGCGGCACGCTCTTCCTCGACGAGATCGGCGACATGAGCCTCGACGCGCAGGCGAAGGTGCTGCGCGCGCTCCAGGAGAGCCGCATCACCCGCGTCGGCGGCGACAAGGCGATCTCGGTCGACGTGCGCGTCGTCGCGGCCACCAACCGCGATCTCCTCGCGCGGGTCGACGAGAAGCAGTTCCGCGAAGACCTCTACCACCGCCTCTCGGTCATCCTGATCCACGTTCCACCGTTGCGTGAGCGCCGTGGGGACGTCCCCGATATCGCGCAGTTCATCTTGGACCTCGTGATGCGCCGCAACGGCATGTCGGGCAAGGCGTTCGCGCCGGAGGCTCTGGCGAAGCTCCAGGACCTCGACTGGCGCGGAAACGTCCGCGAGCTGCGCAATGTGGTCGAGCGGCTGCTCATCCTGTCCGACGGCGACGCGATCACGGCCGCCGACGTCGAGCGGTTCGTGCTGCCAGGCGGCGCCGGAGCCGATCCCATCGCCGGCCTCATCGACCGCTTCGACGGGCTCTTCGACTTCCGCGACCGCGCCGAGCAGCTCTTCATCGAGCGCAAGCTGGAGGCCAACGGCTGGAACGTGTCCAAGACGGCCGAGGTGATCGGCGTCCAGCGCTCGCACCTCTACAACAAGCTCAAGGACTACGGCATCGAGAGGCCGGAGTGATGGCGAACGGCGATCGGGGATCGGCGAACGGGGGGCAGCTCGACCCGGCGGACCCCGCCTCGGGGATGGGCATGGCACCAAACGCGACCCCCGAGGCGGAGTCGGTCCCCGAGGCGGAGTCGGTCCCCGAAGTGGAGTCTGTCCCCGAAGCGGAGTCGGTCCCCGAAGCGGAGTCGGTCCCCGAGGCAGAGCCCATCCTCTCGGCGCGCGGGCTCGTCAAGCGCTACGAGACCGCGGCGGGACCCCTGGAGGTGCTCTCGGGCGTCGACGTCGACATCCGGCCGGGCGAGCTGGTCGCCATCGTCGGCGAGAGCGGGACGGGCAAGAGCACGCTGCTGCACCTCCTCGGGGCGCTCGACCGCCCCACCTCGGGGACGGTCCGCTTCCGCGGCGAGGACGTGTTCGCGGGGTCGGACGAGGCGCTGGCGGATTTCCGCAACCGCTCGATCGGGTTCGTCTTCCAGTTCCACCACCTGCTGCCCGAGTTCTCGGCGTACGAGAACGTGGCGATGCCGGCGCTGATTGCCGGTCAGGCCCCCGAGGCGGCGCGTCCGCGGGCGACCGACCTCCTGACATCGCTCGGGCTCGGCGAGCGGCTCGACCACCGGCCGAGCCAGCTCTCGGGCGGCGAGCAGCAGCGCGTGGCCGTCGCGCGGGCGCTCATGAACCGGCCGGGCCTGGTGCTGATGGACGAGCCCTCGGGCAACCTCGACACGCGGACGGCGACGCGGCTCCACGACGAGCTGCTGCGGCTGAGCCGGAGCGCCGACCAGGCGTTCGTGGTCGTGACCCACAACCCGGCCCTGGCCGCCCTCGCCGACCGCGTCCTCCGCCTCGAAGGCGGCGTGCTCGTCCCCGAGGTGGCCGAGCCAACGATGGAGCCCCGCCGCGGGGCCTGAGGCGCCGGCGTCCCCGAGGCGGGGTCAGGGCGTGTCGGTTCCGTAGGCCCAGGCGCGCTCGCCGCCCGCAGCGGCGGCCTCGGCGAGGACGCGCTCGGCGGCTGGGCTCCGGACATCGCCGGGGACGAGGGCGACATCGAACGGAGGCGGTAGTCGCTTGCGAGCTGCTTCAATCTGTTCGGCCTCGGCGCCTGGTCGACGGAAGAACTCTTCGCGGAGGGCGAGGACCGCCTCGGGGTTCCACGCCCCCCACCACGGGTCGATGACGAGCCGGCCGTCGCGGAGCGCGAACGCGGGCCGGTCGTCTTCTCCAGCCTGCGCCCACGGGCTCAGGTCTCGTGCGATGATGAAGAGCCACCGGGCCGCCTCTGCCTTCACCTCCATGAAGCGTGGGTCCCGCTTGGGGAGTCGAAAGGAGGCTGAGGACCGCTTCGCTACCCCGTGTTCCTCAGCCGCAACCCACATCCGGTACTTGCCCATCGGTGTGGACAGGTCGAGCGCCGAGGCGGAGGCCGCCAGGGACATGTTCTCCGGTCCTGCGAGGAAGTTGGGATCTGCGCCGGGTCGGAAGACCTCGTAGGAAAGCGCGTGCTCGAAGATCTCGGCTCGGTCGAGCGGAGTCTCCAACAGAACTCTAAAGTCGATGGCCATCTCGGCTCAGGTCAGAGTGGGAAAACGCGACCGCCTCGGACGATCAGCACTTCACGGATCGCGTAGTCAGGCCACGTCTCGAACTGAGCTCGCAGGTCGTCGATCGATCCGCCCCAGCCGTCGAGGTTGAGGACAAAACGATCAGCCTGGGAGTCGATCAGCTTCTCCTGCATGGACGAGTGTACGTTCCGAGGAGAGGTCGGGAGCCCACTCGAGTTTCGTCCAGGGGCGTAGCAGTCGAAGATCTGTCCCTCAATCCGAAAGTCAGGCTGTTTGATGCCGGCTGTTTTGGCCGACGTGGATTCATGGAGTTGCTCGACGCGGTAGCCGTGTTGCGCGAGCACGTCCGCGGCCTCGTCTTGAAGCTCATAGCTGCGCCGATTGTCTATGTCGTTGGGGTTCTTGTCGACGGCCCGTGGACCTGTCCGTAGCCCGCGCCCCGAAGGCTCCGTGTGGTCGAGATACGAGACCCGTCCGTCCGTAGCTCTCTCGGCCCCTGACGCCGCCCGTGCCGCGTCGTCGGCAGTCCGCTCTGCGACCTCGTCCCCGAGGCGGCTGGCAGGAGACTCCACCTCGGGGCGAGGTGCCGGCGCGTCGACTCGATCGGCGGCCTCGGCCCCGAGGCGGCGCGCGGCCGGGCTGCTGGCACGGAACCCGCCTGCGAGGGCGGGTATCGCATCGCCGCCGTACGCCCCGGCCGCGCCCATCGCGAACTCGTACGAGAGCGTGTTCGCGCGGCCCCCCGCCACGAGGAGGCCGCCGATTCCGCCGTCGGTCGTCCAGGCCGAGGGACGCTCGGTCTCGGCCGCCCACGCCGCTCGCATGAACGCGCGGCTCGCCTCGGCGGCGTCGCGGACGACCGCCCGGTCCGCCTCGGAGCGCGGGTCGAGCACGCGCGTCTCGTACGCCCCGACCTCGACGGCCGCCGACCGCTCGCGGACAGGGCCCGGACCCAGGTAGAACCCGTTGTACGCGCGGTCCGACCACCGCTCGACGACCCGTTCCGACCCGGGCACCTCCTGGCGCAGGACGAACTGGTTCGACGGCCCGGGGCGGTGCTCGAACTGCGTAAACCGGCCGTCTGCGTCGCGCCACAACACGAACGTTCCCACGTCGCTCGAGCGCCAGGCCCTCCCGGTCGCCATTGCCGTACGCCCCGAGGTCGCCGGCTGCGCGGGCCGCCGCGGCCACCGTCTCGGCGAGGACGGGCGGACCTGCTACGCGCCCGAAGGCCTCCGGCTGCTCGCTCAGTTGTGCGACCGCTGCGTCCAGGCCGTCGCGCCGCGCGGCGTCGCGGAAGGCATCGTGGGCGTTCTCCGCCTCGGGGCCGTAGAGGAGCGCGAAGCCGCGTTCGAGGACACGGTCGGGCGCTGCGTCTGGTCCCGAGGTGGTGCGCGAGGGCTCTTGCGTCGGCCGAGTGATGCCGGGCGTCCGCGTGGTCTCGGGGCCGAGGGCGATCTCCGGAATCAGGATCTGGGTATGCGTGTGAGCATGTTAGGCAAGTGTGAGGTCGGCGTCAACCTGCGTCGGGCGGTGCGAATCCACGGCGGACCCTCGTTCGTAGTCAGGTTCTTCTGCTTCTCCCACCTCGATGCCTGAGACCCTCGACCTGCCCGCCGTCGACGCCGACCTCCTCGAGCGCGTCGGCTTCGTCCAAGAGCCCGTCGACCCGATGCTCGATCTCTACGACGAGATCGAGCGGCTCAAGAAGGAGCGCAACGCGGTCCTGCTGGCCCACTTCTACCAGGAGCCCGACATCCAGGACATCGCCGACTACATCGGCGACTCGCTGGGGCTCGCGCGCGAGGCGGTGGAGACCGACGCCGACGTGATCGTGTTCGCGGGCGTCCACTTCATGGCCGAGACGGCCAAGATCCTCAACCCCGAGAAGACGGTCCTCCTGCCCGACCTCAACGCCGGCTGCTCGCTCGCCGACTCGTGCCCGCCCGACGAGTTCGCGGCGTTCCGCGCCGAGCACCCGGACCACCTCGTCGTCAGCTACATCAACTGCTCGGCGGCGATCAAGGCGCAGACCGACATCATCGTCACGAGCACCAACGCCGAGCACATCGTGCGGCAGATCCCGGACGACCAGCCGGTCATCTTCGCGCCCGACCGCAACCTTGGGCGCTGGCTCATCAAGGAGACCGGCCGCGACATGGTGCTGTGGGAGGGCGCCTGCATCGTCCACGAGATCTTTTCGGAGCAGAAGCTGATCCGCCTCAAGGCGCGCCACCCCGAGGCGCCGGTGCTGGCCCACCCCGAGTGCGAGGAGGCGGTCCTGCGCCTGGCCGACCACGTCGGCAGCACGTCCTCGATCCGCCGCTTCGCTGCCGAGTCGCCCGCGCAGTCGTTCATCGTCGCCACCGAGTCGGGCATCCTGCACCAGATGCAGAAGGACAACCCGGGCAAGACGTTCATCCCGGCCCCGCCCGACAACGGGTGCGCGTGCAACGACTGCCCGCACATGAAGCTCAACACGCTCGAGAAGCTCTACCTGTGCCTCCGCCACCAAGCCCCCGAGGTGACGATGGACGAGGCGACCCGGCTCCGCGCGCTGCGGCCGATCGAGCGGATGCTCGAGATGAGCGCCGGCGTGAAGTAGGGGAGGGAGGACGACGGACCACGGACGACAGACCGCCGTCTGAGCGCTCGACTCGGACGGCACTGCCTCGGGGCCGACCGCCTCGGGGAAGGACGACAGACCACGGACGACGGACGCTCATGTGGCTGCTTCGGTGGAAACAAACGTCTCCTCCCCCCAGCGGGGGGAGGCCGGGAGGGGGGCGAC
>JBCCQJ010000092.1:0-15123 GCA_039024395.1 Bacteroidota bacterium
CCTGGAGCTGGTGGCCGACGAGGGCGCGCCGATCACGCGGGCGCCCCTCGCCCAGCAAAAGCTGCCCCGAGGCATCCTCCTCGGGGCCGTCGTCGGGCGGCGGGTCGAGATCGCGACCGGGCAGACGGTCGTCGAGCCCGGCGCACGAGCCGTCGTGTTCGCGATGCGCGAGCGGGTCGACGAGGTCGAGCGGCTGTTCACGGCGTAGCGATGCGGGCCTTTTCCCTGCGCCGATGACCGTCGACTGGAAGGCCGTCGCCGGCGTGCTGGGCGCCCTCCTCGGAGCGCTGGGCGTGGCGCTCGTGGCGCCGGCCCTCGTCGGGCTGGCCTACGGCGAGGCGGAGTGGTGGGGGTTCGGCGCGACGGCGCTCGGGTCGGTCCTCCTCGGGGCCGGGCTGTGGGCGGCGTTCCGCCCGAAGGACGAGCTGCGCGTGCGGGAGGGGTTCGCCATCGTCGCGCTGGCCTGGGTCGTGCTCTCACTGGTCGGGGCGGTGCCGTGGGTGCTGACCGGCGTGCTGGCCGAGTACACCGACGCCGTCTTCGAGGTCATGAGCGGGTTCACGACCACCGGTGCGACGATTCTTGGCGGCGCCGACACGCCCGCCATCGAGGCGGTCCCCAATGCGTTCCTGCTCTGGCGGAGCCTGACGCACTGGCTCGGCGGCATGGGCATCATCGTGCTCACGATCGCGGTGCTGCCCCTCCTCGGGGTGGGGGGGATGCAGCTCTTCCGGGCCGAGGTGACCGGCCCGAGCGCCGATAAGCTGACGCCGCGCGTGACCGAGACCGCGAAGCGCCTCTGGGCCATCTACGTCGCGCTGACGGCGATCCAGGTCGTGCTGCTGCTGCCGGCGATGTCGCTCTTCGACGCCGTCAACCACGCCTTCGCGACGCTCGCGACGGGCGGCTTCTCGACCGAGAACGGGAGCGTCGGCCAGTACGACTCGGCGTACGTCGACTGGGTGATTACCGTCTTCATGGCGCTGGCCGGTGTCAACTTCGCGCTCCACTTCCAGCTGTTCCGCCGCAACGTGACGCCGGTGCTGCAGAGCGAGGAGCTTCGCGTCTACCTCGCCTTCATCGCCGGCGCCACGCTGCTGCTCACGCTCGCGCTGTGGGCGCCGACCGGCGCGTGGCTTCCGGCACCGGTCACGCTCGACGGCGAGGTTGTCGCCGAGATCGCCCCCGAGGCGGTTCCAGGCGAGGCCGCCGCCTCAGGGGCGGCGGCCCTCGGGCGGGAGGTCGTGCGGTACGACGCGCTGGCCGACGCGCTCCGCTACGGGGCCTTCCAGGCCGTCGCCATCATCACGACGACGGGCTTCGGGACGGCCGACTACGAGGTCTGGCCGCCGCTCGCGGTCGGGGTCCTGCTGGCCCTGTTCTTCGTCGGCGGCATGGCCGGCTCGACCGGCGGCGGCGTCAAGGTGGTACGCGTGCTCTTGATCCTGAAGAACTCGTTCCGCGAGTTCCGCCAGCTCGTCCACCCGCAGGCCATCCTGCCGGTGCGGCTCGACCACCGGGTTGTCCCCGAGGCGGTGCTGCGCAACGTGCTCGGCTTCATCGCGCTCTACGTTGGGCTCATCGGCGCGGGGACGCTCGTGATGGGGTTTCTGGGGCTCGACCTGTGGAGCGCCTTCAGCGCGACGTTCTCGTGCGTGGGCAACGTGGGGCCTGCGTTCGGGACGATGGGGCCGACGGAGAATTACACGCACGTGCCGGTCGCGGGCAAGTGGGTGCTCTCGTTTCTGATGATGGCCGGGCGATTGGAGATCTTTACGGTCCTGCTCCTGTTCTCGCCGACGTTCTGGAAGCGCTAGACCGACGGGTGGTGTGGCTCTTGCATGGAGCGCCCTGAACCTGTAGCGTACCCTCTTGTGAGCACCCGGCTCGCGCCTCCCACCACCGGCCCCATGCCGATCTTCCGCCCTCTGCTCCGCTTCGGCGCCGTGCTGGCGCTGCTCGTCGTGGCGGCATGCGACACCACCGGCGCGCCGGACCCGATCTCAGGCATCCCCACCGGTCCGTTCGACCCGCCCATCCCGGTCGATCCTCCCGTCGATCCGCCGCCGCCCGACCCGGATCCATCGCCCGACCCGGGTCCGCCGGCCGATCCCCCCGCGGCGGGCACGGCGTGGATTCCGCCGACGCCGCCTGCGTACCCGCTCGCCACCTCGGGGCGGACCCTCGTCGACGCCGACGGTGTGCCGGTCCTCCTGCACGGCGATGCGGCGTGGTCGGCCATCGCGAACCTGACGCGCGAGGAGCAGGAGCGCTACCTCGCCGACCGTCGGCGCAAGGGGGTCAACGCGATCATGACCAACCTGATCGAGAAGGCGTTCACCGACAACGACCCCGGCTGGCGGAACGCCTACGGTGAGGAGCCCTTCGCGTCACGCATCGACGACGGCTACTTCATGGACTTCTCGGTCCCCAATGAGGCCTACTGGCAGCGCGTCGACGCCTTCCTCGACCGCGCCGAGGCGGAGGGCATCCTCGTGGTCGCCTTCCCGGCCTACCTCGGGTGGCAGCAGGGCGAGGACGGATGGTCCTCCTTCCTGCACGTCAACGGGCCGGACCGCCTCCGCGCCTACGGCGCGTTCCTCGGCGCGCGCTACGTCGACCAGCCGAACCTGATTTGGGCCGCCGGCGGCGACTGGGGGCCGATCGGCCGCTACGACCTCGTCGACGAGGTGGCGGCACTCGTCGAGGGCATCCGCTCCGAAGACACCGTCCACCTGTGGACGGCCCACGGCGGCCAGCAGAGCGCCGTCGAGGTGTATGGCGACCTCGACCTCGACCTCAACACGACCTACCGCTACCCGCCGACGAGCGTCCCCGAGGCGGTCTATCTCGACTACACACGCGCGCCCACGACGCCGTTCGTGTTCTTCGAGGGGTGGTACGAGAACGAGTGGGGCGTCTCGGTCGAGCGGCTCCGGTTCCAGGCCTACGCGGCCCTCCTCGGGGGCGCCGGCGGCCAGTTCTACGGCAACAACCCGGTGTGGAAGTTCGGCGACGGCTGGGAGGCCGCGCTCGACGACCCGGGCGCGCTCGACATGGTGCACGTGGGCGACCTGATGCGCTCGCGGCCGTTCGCGCGCCGCGTGCCCGACGACGCCCGCGAGACGGTCCCCCCGGGGCGGGGCGACCGCCGCGACGGCAGCTACCTCGCCGCCGCGCGCACCGACGACGGCTCGACGGTGATCGCCTACGCGCCGACCGCCCGACCGATCGACGTCGCGATGGACCGCGTGGCCGGCACCGAGGCGCAGGCGTGGTGCTTCGACCCGCAGACGGGCCGCTCGACCGACCTCGGCCGCGTGCCCACCTCGGGGCGGCAGACGTTCGAGCCGTGCGTCGACGCCGACTGGGTGCTCGTGCTCGACGACGCCTCGCTCGGGCTCTCGCCGCCGGGGCAGCCGTAGAGCGCCCTTCGGGTCGCTCTGAGGAACGGAGGCGCGCTGCGCGCGGAGGAACGGCCGCCGACGGGTCCTCGGAGCGAGGCGCTATCCTCGCACCGACCTGCAATCTGCTTGAACCGCCTTGGGGCTGCGCAAGCCACCTCGGGGACGAGCGGAACACCCAGACCTGAGATTGCCGCCTCCCAGCGTGAGGGGGCGCACGCACGACCGTGTGTGCGGGGGACGGCGAACCCGCCAAGCACCGCCTCGGGGTTGAGTCGCGTCTATCGCTGGCCCGCCTCGCAGAGTGGCGATGGATGGACACCGAGGCGGTCGATTCGTCGCCCCCCTCCCAACCTCCCCCCGCTGGGGGGAGGAGACTCTCGTTCACCGAGGCGGTCGGCCCCGAGGCGGTGGCGTCTCGGCTGGCCGCTCAGGCGGTCCGCGGTCCGTCGTCCGCGGTCCCGCCCTGAGGCAGCGGTCCCGCCTCGCCCCGAGGTGGCCTAGCTCGGGTCGCGGCCGTCGTTCACCAGGCCGCCGTCGTAGCGCTGGAGGTGGCTCTCGATGAACCACAGGCCGCGGTCGGCGATGTGGGCGATCTCGTCGTAGAGGTCTACCGTCGCCGGGTCGCCGATCTCGTCGGCGCGGCCGTTGTCCTCGCGGATGAACCGGGCGTACTCGGCCCAGCGGTCGGCGAGGGCGGCGATGTAAGACGGGGTGCCGCCGGCGTCGGAGCCTTCCTCGACGCTCGGGAACGGCGAGATGCGGCTGCTCTGGGCCGCCATGCGGACCGTCCCGAAGGCGTAGCCGCCGAGCAGGACGACGCGCTCGGCGACCAGGTCCGTCGGGTCCTCGAGCTTCTCGGCCAGCTCGTCGTAGAGCAGGTGGAGTTGGTAGAAGTCCTTGCCCTTGACGTTCCAGTGGGCCTGCTTCGTCTGCGAGTAGAGGTCGAAGGTGTCGGCGAGGGTCTGGTTGAGCAGCGCGACGAGCTGGTGCCGCGTGTCTTCGCCGATGTCGATCCGTGTGGTGTAGGGCGTCCGGGTGGCGGTGGTGGTTCCGTTGGTGTATGACATGAAGAGAAGAGGTGGATTCGGGTCTTGTACGGGGCCACCCTCTCTCTCGATCCGCCTTGGAGCGGCCTTCATCCGATCCCCGAGGCGGTCAGCGCGAGACGCGAAGCGCGCCGACCGTGTCCACGGGCGGCCGCGGGAACTGGGCACCGTCGATGACCGCGCGGGCGCCGCAGAGCCGCCGCCGGCACACGTTGTCCGGGTCCTCCAGCCGAATCGTGTCGGGCCCGGCCACGAGGCGGAGCCGGCAGCCCCAGTCGGTCGCGGCCTGCCAGGCGCCGTCCGCCTCGGGGCCAAGGGTGAGGTCGAACTCGCAGAGGTGGGCGTTGGTGGCGACGAGGAGGGCGTAGACGTCGAGCGAGTCGCCGCGCGGATCCACCTCCAGCACGTCGGTCACCGAGGTGGTCTCCCAACCGACGGCCTCGCCGCCGTAGAGCTGAATGTCGTGCTCGGCGACGTAGGCGCCGCGGAGGTCGCCGTCCGCCTCGGGGGCGGGCGGGGCCGAGGCGCAGGCCCCGAGGAGGAGGGAGGCGGCGAGGACGAGGCGAGACATGGCGCCGGGTTTCGTGAACAGAGAGTACGGGGCGCGGCGTCCCCGAGGCGGCGCCCGGCTTTTCACGCCGGGGCGGAGCCGCCTCGGGGTAGGTTCGGGGCCAAGACCCGAGCCCAGAGATGAAGACGTTCACGCTCCGCCCGACCCCCGACGGCGGACCCGCCCGCGACACCGACCCCTCCGCCCCGAGCGCCGCCGACGCCGAGGCGGCCGAGGCGCTCCTCGGGGGCCTCAACCCGGCCCAGGCCGAGGCCGCGCGCACGACCGAGGGGCCGGTCATGATCATCGCCGGGCCGGGCTCGGGCAAGACGCGGACGCTCACCCACCGGATCGCCTACCTGCTGGCCTCCAAGAAGGCGTGGCCGAGCCAGATCCTCGCCCTCACGTTCACCAACAAGGCGGCGCGCGAGATGCGCTCCCGCGTGGTCGACCTCGTGGGCGACGAGGCCAAGGGCATGTGGATCGGGACGTTCCACTCGATCTTCGCCCGCGTCCTCCGCCGCGAGGCGGACCGCATCGGGTTCTCGCGCGACTTCACGATCTACGACTCCGACGACACCGAGCGCCTCATCAAGGAGATGATGACGCGCATGGGCACCGACCCCAAGAAGTACACGCCGCGGTCGGTCCGCTCGGCCATCTCGGGCGCCAAGAACGCGATGGTGGGGCCGGACGAGTACGCCCGCCTCGCCGGCGACCCCTACACCGAGGTGGCGGCGCGCATCTACCCGCACTACAACGCGGCGCTGCGGAAGGCGAACGCGATGGACTTCGACGACCTCCTCGCGTGGCCCATCCGCCTCTTCGAGCAGCACCCCGAGACGCTCAAGGACTACCAGCGGCGCTGGCGCTACCTCCACATCGACGAGTACCAGGACACCAACCGGACGCAGTACGTCCTGGCGAAGCTCCTCGCCGCCGACCACCACAACCTCTGCGTCGTCGGCGACGACGCCCAGTCGATCTACGCCTTCCGCGGGGCCGACATCCAGAACCTCCTCTCGTCCCAGAAGGACTACCCCGGCGCCACGACGGTCCGCCTGGAGCAGAACTACCGGTCCACCCAGCGGATCGTCCGCCTCGCCGACGCCGTCATCAAGGGCAACACGAAGCAGCTCGACAAGACGCTCTGGACCGACAACGCCGAGGGCGACCCGCCGGTCCTGATGGAGTCGCTCTCCGAGCGCGACGAGGCGCAGAAGGTCGAGCGCACCATCCGCGACATCCGCTCGCGCGTGGGCCTCTCGTGGAGCGACGTGGCCGTCCTCTACCGCACCAACGCGCAGTCGCGGTCCATCGAGGAGGCCCTGCGCCGAGGCGGCATCCCGTACCGGATGGTCGGCGGCACGAGCTTCTACCAGCGCAAGGAGATCAAGGACGCGCTCGCCTACCTCCGCCTCGCCGTCAACCCGACGGATTCGGCCAGCCTGCTCCGCGTCATCAACACGCCCACGCGCGGGATCGGGGCCAAGACCATCGACACGCTGCGCCAGTACGCAACCGCCGAGGGCGTCACGCTGTGGCAGGCCGTGCAGGACCCCGAGGCGGCGGGGCTCTCGGGCCGCGCGGCCAAGGCCGTCGAGGCATTCGGCTTCCTCATCTCGCGCTTCGCCTCGAAGGCGGCGACCGCGCCGGCCGACGAGCTGGCGCGGGAGTTCGTGCAGGAGACGAAGCTGCTCCAGACCCTCCGCGACCAGAACACGCCCGAGGCGCTGGCCCGCCTCGAGAACGTCCACGAGCTCCTGAACGCCGTCGCCGAGTTCGCCGGCGGGGCGCCCGACGGCGAGCCGCGCACGCTCAGCGAGTTCTTGCAAGAGGTCAGCCTCGTGGCCGACGTCGACCGCCTCGGGGACGACGAGAACCGGGTGACGCTGATGACGCTCCACGCGTCGAAGGGGCTCGAGTTCAAGGTCGTCTTCGTGACCGGCCTCGAGGAGGGGCTCTTCCCCCTAGCAAAGGCCGCGCAGGACGCACAGGAGCTGGAAGAGGAACGCCGGCTCCTCTACGTCGGCGTCACGCGCGCCGAGGAGGCCCTCTTCCTGAGCTACGCCCGGAGCCGCTACCGCTACGGCGACCAGCAGCAGAGCGTCCGCAGCCGGTTCCTCGACGAGCTGGACGGCGACGACCTGCTCCGCACCGAGGCGGGCGGGCGCTTCGAGGGCCGCCGCGGCCGCTTTGAGACGTCGGCCGGCGGCACGGGCCGCTACGGCGCGATGGACCCCAACTACTGGAAGGCGTCGCTCCGCCCCGACGATGGCAAGAAGCGGCGCACCAAGACGGTGCCGGCCGCGCGCGGCGAGCGGACGGTCGTCTACGACGAGGGCGAGGCCCAGATCGTGCCCGGCGCGAAGGTCCACCACAAGAGCTTCGGCAACGGCAAGGTGCTCTCGGTCGAGGGCACGGGCGACCGTGCGGCGGCGACCATCTTCTTCCACTCGGTGGGCCAGAAGAAGCTGAAGCTGGCCTTCGCGCGGCTCCAGGTCGTCGGGTAGCGTGGCCGAGGCCCGCGACCCCCGCGACCGCGTCACGCAGACCGCGTTCGCGATCGCGCCGCCCCTCCTCGGGGTCGAACTGGCCGCGCCGTGGCGCCGGGCGATGGCGTTCTCGTTCGACCTCGTGCTGGCCGTCCTGGCCGTCGAGGTGGGCGGGCCGGCCGTGGTCGGCATCCTCGCTGCCGTCCTGTTCGTGCTCGTCGCCACGCGGCGGCCGGCGAAGACGGCCCCGAGGCGGGTCGGGCGGGCGGTGCTGGTCGGGATCGGCGCGCTGATCCTGTTCGGCGTGGTGACGGGCGTCGTGGACGACGCGCAGGACGACGCGCGCGAGGCCGCCTCGGGGCCGACCGCCGAGGCCGAGCCGGACGAGGCGCCCGCCTCGGAGCCGGAAGACCGGGCCGCCACCGAGGCGGCGCTCCAGGCCTACACCGCGGCGTACGCGGCCGGCGACTCGCTCGCGCTCGACACCCTCCGCGAGGCGGTCGTGCCGCTCGTGGCCGGCGCCGAGCTGGACCGCCTCCGCCGGACGCGCTCCCGCCTCGGGGCCGCCGAGGACGAGGCCGAGGCCCTCCGCGAGGCGGCCGAGAACCCGGGCTTCCTGCGCCAGCTCTGGGCGCTGGCCGCCGACTTCGGAGTCGCGCTCACGTGGCTCGGCGTCTACGCCGTGCTGACGCTCGCGCTGTGGAACGGCTACACGCCGGGCAAGCGGCTCTGGGGCATCCGCGTGCTCCGCCTCGACGGCCAGCGGGTCTCGCTGTGGACGGCCTTCGAGCGCTTCGGCGGCTACGCGGCCGGCCTCGTGACGGGGCTGCTGGGATTTGCGCAGGTCCTCTGGGACCCCAACCGCCAGGGCGTGCAGGACAAGATCGCGGCCACGGTCGTCGTGCGGATGGCCGACGCCCGCACGCCGCGCCGCATCGGCCCCGAGGCGGTGCGACCTTAGGGCGCTCTCCGGGTCGGTACGGGGTACCGGGTACGAGGTACGGTCCAGGACCGGGACCTCGTCTCACACACCTCGTACCGTCCAGCACTTCGCTCTGGCGCTCACCCACCGCCTCGCATGGCCGTCTCGCTCGACAAAGACAAGATCCGGGTCCTCCTGCTGGAGGGCATCCACGAGAACGCCGTCGCGGCGTTCGCTGAAGCCGGCTACACGAACGTCGAGCGGCGCACGGCGGCCGTCCCCGAGGCGGACCTGCCCGGACTCGTGCGCGACGTCCACTTCCTCGGCATCCGCTCGCGGACGCAGCTCACGGCCGAGGTGCTGGCGGCGGCCGAGAGGCTGGTCGCCGTCGGCGCGTTCTGCATCGGGACCAACCAGATCGACCTCGAGGCCGCCTCGGGGCGGGGCGTGGCCGTCTTCAACGCGCCGTTCTCGAATACGCGGTCCGTCGCCGAGCTGGTCCTCGCCGAGGCGATCCTGCTGCTGCGCAACGTGCCGGCCAAGAGCGCCGCCGCGCACCGCGGCGGGTGGGCCAAGAGCGTCGGGTCGAGCCGCGAGATCCGGGGCAAGACGCTCGGCATCGTCGGCTACGGCAACATCGGCAAGCAACTCTCGGTGCTGGCCGAAGGCCTCGGGATGCGGGTGCTCTTCCACGACACCGCGTCCACGCTTCCGCTGGGTAACGCCCAGCCGGTCTCGGATCTCGACGCGCTGCTCACCGAGGCGGACGTCGTCACGCTCCACGTGCCCGACACGCCGCAGACGCGCGGCCTGATGGGCGCCCACGAGATCGGGCGGATGAAGCGCGACGCCGTGCTCATCAACGCCTCGCGCGGCTCCGTGGTCGACCTCGACGCGCTCGCGGCGGGCCTCCACACGGGCCACCTCGCCGGCGCGGCCGTCGACGTCTACCCCACCGAGCCGCGCTCGAACGACGACCCGTTCGAGAGCCCCCTCCAGCAGATCGACCGCGTGATCCTGACGCCCCACATCGGCGGCTCGACGATGGAGGCGCAGGCCAACATCGGCGCCGAGGTGGCCGGCAAGCTCGTCCGCTACAGCGACAACGGCAGCACCGAGACGTCGGTCAACTTCCCCGAGGTGGCCCTGCCGTCGCACCCCGAGTGCCACCGGATCCTGCACGTCCACGACAACGTGCCGGGCGTGATGGCGTACGTGAACAAGGTGTTCTTCGACCTCGGCGTGAACGTCGACGCGCAGTACCTCCAGACGCGCGACGCGCTGGGCTACGTCGTGACCGACGTCGACTCGGCGACCTCCGACGAGGCGCTCGCCGCCCTCCGCGACGTGCCCGGCACGATCCGCACCCGCGTGCTGTACTGACCGCCTCGGGGAGGAGCGACCGCCGCCTCGGGGAGGCAGGACCGCCGACGGCCGACCGCGGACCGCTGCCCCGGAGAGGGGAACGTGGAGGGCCGACGGACCGGGAGGGACGACGGACCACAGACCGCGGACGACGGCCAGAGCGGTCCGCCTCGGGGGATGGCGCCAACGCTCTCCGGTGTCATCCCGAGCGGAGGGCGCAGCCCGCAGCCGAGGGATCTCCGGAGGGTACCGCCCCAATGAGGTTGCTCGCCCGGACGCCGTGCTCGTCGGAGATCCTTTGCCTCGCTGCGCTCGCTCAGGATGACACCGTGAATGGGGTCGAGACAACCCCGAGGCGGCGGTCGGCTGTCCGTGGTCGGCGGTCGCCCCGGGCGGTTGCCCCAGGCGGTCGTCTCAAACAGTCAGGCCGGCACGGCGGCGCGGCGCGGGCGGAACCGGCGGCGCAGCCACCACACCGCCCCGCCCCCGAGGAGGAGCAGCGGCCAGATCGAGAGCAGCCCGAGGGCCAGCTCCAGCACGGCATCCCAGCCGTTCACGACGGCGCGCCCGGCCTGCGCGAACCAGCCGGGCCCGGCCGTGATGCCGGCCGCCGACGCCTCGAAGACGGTCAGCCGGATCGTGCTCAGCGCCACCTGGTCGCGCACGGCGCGGAGCTGCGCCTCGGCCGACTCGATCTCCTCGCGGACCTGCTGGAGCCGCGCCTGCACGGCCAGCACGTCCTCGATCGAGCCCGAGCGGCCCATCAGCTCGATGTACTGCGCCTCGGCGGCGCGCTTGGCCCCGAGGCGGGCCTCGACGTCGGCCACCTGGCGCGTCACGTCGTCGACCGACACCGAGCGGGCGTCGACCTCGCCGTCGAGGGCCGTGAGCGCAGCCATGAGCGTGTCGAAGCGGGCGGCCGGCACGCGGAGCGTGAGCGTCGTCTCGACGCGGTCGGCGTAGCGCTGGCTCGCCTCCTCGCCGACGAAGCCGCCGACGGCGCGGGCGAGCGCGCGGGCCTGCGCCACCACCTCGGCGTGGTCCTCGGCGCGCAGCCGCACCGAGGCGGTGCGGACGAGGAGCCGCTCGGCCGGCTCGGGCACCGGGATCTGAGCCGAGGCCTGGACGACCGTGCCGGACGCGCGCTGGGGAGCCGCGCCGGTTTCGTCGAAGGCGTCCGCCTCAACGGCGAGGTCGGCCGACTCGGGGGCGTAGCTGGCCTCGTTCTCCGCCTGGCAGGCGGACAGGACGAGGGCGAGGACCACCACGGCGGCGGTCCAGGAGAGGATGTTTGTCATGGCAGGGGTGGGTGAGGCCCCGGGGGTGAGGCACGACAACGAGGCGGGGGAGCCTCTCGTGCGTGGCGGACGTTTGGGAGCTGCTCTGTGGTGCCGCCGCTCCGCCTCAGAGACGACGATGAAAGCGCTTACTTTATGGGCGGTCCTCCTTCCATGTCGACGTGATCCGCGCTCTCCTCCTCGCTCTCCTCGCCGCCTCGGGGGCGACGTTCGCCCAGCCCGCCACCGAGGCGGAGCGTCTCCAGGGGTACGCCCTGCGCGGCGACACGACCGTCTTCGTGTTCGACGCGGCCGCTTACGCCGTCGAGCCAGAACGGGTCGTCGTGACGGGTGCCTTCCGCGGGTGGAGCCCCGACATGGACGACGCCGCGTGGGCGCTCGCCGAAGGCCCGGCCGGCGTCTGGACGCTGCCGGTCGCCAACCCCGAGTACGCCGAGATCGGCGCGGCGGCGCCCTTCAAGTTCCGCGTCGACGAGGGCCGCTGGCTCGACCCCGCGCCCGGCGCTGAGAACGTGACCGGCGGCAATCTGGTGTTCCTCTTCGGCGCGACGCCGCTCCGCCTCGTTGCCGAGATGCGCGGCCCCGAGGCGGTCTGGGTCTCGGTCGAGGGCGCGGCGCGACCGTTCTCCCCCGAGGCGTACACGATCGTCCGGTGGGACGCCGTCGAGGTCGACGTCGTGCAGGTGACGCCGCACGAGGCCCACACGGCGCTGCTCGTTCCCGAGGTGCCCCTCGACCCGCACCAGGTCCACTACGTCGAGGCGGTCGTCCCCGAGGCGCCGCGACGCCTCCGCGGCCGCGCCCGGTTCGACGGGCTCTGGCGCGACCTGGCCGACGCCGGTCCGCTCGGGGCCCTCTCGACGGAGGAGGGGACCACGTTTCGCCTGTTCGCGCCGCGGGCAACGTCCGTCGCCGTCAACCTCTACGGCGACCGCACGGGCAGGGCGTTCGCCGTCCTGGGGCTCACGCCGACCGACACCGGCGTCTGGGAGCTGGCCACCCCGGAGGACCACCTCGGCACGTGGTACGACTACAGCGTCGAGGGGCCGGACGGGCCGGGCTCGGCGTTCACCAACCAGACCGGCGAGACGGTCTCGGATCCGTACGCGCTCGTCTCGGACGACTCGTGGGGCCGCGCGCGCGTCTGGCGCGACGCCTTCGCGCCGCCGCAGCCCGTCGCCGGCGGGCGCCCGGCGATGGAGGACGTGGTCGCCTACGAGGTCCACGTGCAGGACTTCACCGACCGCCTGCCCGTCCCCGAGGCGGCCGGCCCGCTGGAGCTGTTCGCCATGCCGGGCCTCACCAACACGCGCGGCGAGCCGGTCGGGATCGACTACCTCGACCGCCTCGGGGTCAACGTGGTGCACCTGATGCCGATCCAGGAGTACCTCCACTACCCCGACGACGCCTGGCAGGCCGCCTTCGCCGACGACCCGTTCATGCAGGAGCAAGGCGTGGCGACCGAGAACTACCAGTGGGGCTACCGGACGACCCACTCGCTGGCCGTCGAGTCGCGCTTCCGGTCTGAGGGCGACGAGCCGGGCCGCGAGCGCGAGCGCTTCCGCGACCTCGTCGACGCGCTCCACGCGCGCGGCATGGCGGTCGTGGTCGACGTCGTGTTCAACCACACCGGCGAGAACATGGAGGCCACCGAGCAGCTCCTCACGTTCAACGGCATCGACAAGTGGTACTACTACCGCCTCGACGACCAGGGCAACCACATCGGGGCGTTCGGCAACGAGGTGAAGTCCGAGAACCGGCCGATGACGCAGCGCTGGCTCCTCGACCAGCTCCGCCACTACGTCGAGGTGTTCGGCGTCGACGGCTTCCGGATCGACCTCGCCGGGCAGACCGACGAGCAGACGCTCCGCTGGCTCCAGGCCGAGCTGGGCGAGGACGTGCTGATCTACGGCGAGCCCTGGATCGCCTCCAACGACCCCGACTACGAGGCCAACCCCGACTGGGACTGGTACAAGATCGACAGCCCGATCACCTTCTTCCAGGACGACGCCCGCAACGCGTTCAAGGGCTCGCCGATGGACGACCCGACGCCCGCCTCGGTGAGCCGCGGCTTCGCCGGCGGCCACGCGCCGTTCCGCGAGGACGCGCTGCGCGGCATCGCGAACGACTACCCCGAGGAGCCGACGCCCAACGCGGGTATCAACTACCTCGACATCCACGACAACTGGGCGCTCGCCGACCGGTTTGCCTCCTGCCAGGCGGGCGACTGCGCGTGGGACGGCCGCGAGGGCGTGCTCGACGCCGAGATGCGAATCGGGGCGGCCATGCTGATGACCAGCCTCGGGCCGGTCGTGATCCACGGGGGCACCGAGATCGCGCGCTCGAAGGGCATCGCGCCCCTCCCCGAGGAGATCGGCGGCGAGCAGGTGCTGACCGACATGGCGGTCGCGCCCATCTACATCAAGGGCCGCGGCGACACCTACAACCTCCGCACGGCGAACCACTTCCTGTGGGAGACCGTCGGCCAGTCGGACGGCCCCATCGACTTCGACGCCCACGAGGACTTGTGGGCCGGCCTGATCGCGCTGCGCCTCTCCGAGGCGGGCGAGGTGTTCCGCCTCGGGGACGAGGTCCCGGAGGGACACGTGCGCGAAGTCCCCTCCGACACCGAGGCGGCGCTCGGCTACGTCGTCGGCGACCGCGTGCTCACGCTCGTCAACGCGGGCGACACTGAGGCGGCGTTCCGCCTCGGGGACCTGGGCGGGCGCTGGCGGCTCGTCGCGACATCGGGCGAGGCCTACGGTCGCATCGACCCCGACGGGCTGGCCTCGACGGTCGACCTCGACGGCGACGTGACCGAGCAGATCGGCCCGAAGGGCGTCAGCATCTGGGTACGAGACGAGTAACCCCGTGTCATCCTGAGCGAGCACTCCGGCTACGCTCAGCACAGGCTCCGCGAGTCGAAGGATCTCTCGCACCGCCACGCCCCGAGGCGGGCTCGCCGTGCGGACCGAGGGCGCCATTGCCATCGCACCGCCTCGGGGTGAACGCTCTCGGAAGCGGTCAGCGAGGTCGTCGCACCAGAGATCCTTCGACTCCGCCGCTGCGCGGCTTCGCTCAGGATGACACGGTAGACAGGTGGTGCCGACAAAGCAGCCCGCCTCGGAGCCGAGCGGTGGCCCCGAGGCGGCGGTCGCGGCTAGCCCTCGATCACGATGTCGACGTCGAGGGGCCAGTCCATGCTGATGGTGACCGACCAGCCGTTGCCCTCGCGGGTGCCGACGATGCTGGTTTCGCCTTCCTCGGCCTTCCAGGCCGAGCCCTGCTCGATGTTCCAGCCCTGCCGCTCGTCGTAGACCGGGATGCCGAACCGGACGCCCGCCTCGGGGGCGACGAGGATCGCGAGCGCGTCCGTCTCGCCGAGCGTGGGCAGCGTGCCCGCGCCCGAGAGCGTGCCGTCGCGGCCGGTCTCGAGGGGGATCTCGAACGTGCGGCGCCCGGCCGTGGCGACGAGCACGAGGTCGTCGGCGCCGCGCGGGGCCTCGCCGGTCACCTCGACCCGCGTCGAGCGCCCGTCGGCCGACGCGTAGCGGATGCTGACCATCAGGTCCTGAATCTCGAAGTTGCCGAGCTGCTGAATCTCGGGGCCTCCGCGTTCGCTCATGCGGCTCTGGGCGTTCGCGGGCGCCGCGGCCAGCGCGAGCGCCACGAGCGAGAGGAGGAGAGGGCGGAACAAGGAAGTCGTCATCGGATCGGGGTGGAGTGGAGGAACGCCCCTCCCTCCGCACCGACCGCCTGCAGGGGGTCACGCCCGCCTCGGTGGACCCTGCGCCAGCCCCGAGGCGGAGGAGGGGGAGAACGGGAGGAATGGAGAGAATGGGAGGAATGGAGGGAGCGAGTGCTCTCGCCGACCCCCGAGGCTGCAGCTTCCGTCCACCGTCCACCGTCCACCGTCCACCGTCCACCGACGCACCCGGCGGCCACCCACGCTTCAGCCTTGCACCGCCCCCGAGGCGGCGGCACCTTCGCCCACAGCCCACAGCCCACAGCCCACAGCCCACAGCCCACAGCCCACAGCC
>JBCCQJ010000093.1:0-14856 GCA_039024395.1 Bacteroidota bacterium
TCGCAGGGCCAGCGCCAGCGCGCGCTCAAGGGCTTCGAGGACGGCCGGTTCCAGGTGCTCGTGGCGACCGACATCGCCGCACGCGGCATCGACATCGAGGGCGTCACGCACGTGGTCAACTTCGACGCGCCGAACGTGCCGGAGGACTTCATCCACAGCATCGGCCGCACCGGCCGCGCCGAGGCGACCGGCGACGCGATCACGTTCGTCTCGGCCAAGGAGGCCGACCACCTGAAGGCGATCGAGCGCCACACGGGCCGGCGCATCGAGGCGGCGACGTTCGACGGCTTCTCGGCCCCGACGATGGCCGAGGCGCTGGGCCAGGCGAAGCGCCGCTCGAACCCGAAGGGCCACAGGAACCGCGCGAAGGCGCCCCGAGGCGGCTCCAAAGGCGGAGGCTCCAAGGGCAGAGGCCGACAGGGGCGCGGCGGCAGCCAGAAGGGCCGCTCGGGGAACCGGTAGGCCACCTCGGAGAGGCCGCCTCGGAGCCGGCCCGCTTCGGAGGCGTGGGCTCTGCCCCCCGCAGCCAGGGGAGCACGCCGCCGTCGCAGGGCCAGGCTCGAGAGGCGCCGCCTAGAACTGCTCCATCTCGGTCGAGGCGGCCATGGCGCCCGTCGAGGCCGTGCCGCCGGTGACCACGTCGCGGACGCGGTCGAAATAGCCCGTGCCCACCTCGCGCTGGTGCTTGGTGGCCGTGTAGCCCCGGTCTTCCGACGCAAACTCGGCCTGCTGGAGCGCGCTGTAGGCGGTCATGCCACCCTGGGCGTAGCCGTGGGCAAGGTCGAACATGGAGTAGTTGAGCGCGTGGAAGCCGGCGAGCGTGACGAACTGGAAGGCGTAGCCCATCGCGCCCAGCTCGCGCTGGAACGCCGCGATCGTGTCGCGGTCGAGGTGGGCCTGCCAGTTGAAGCTCGGCGAGCAGTTGTAGGCCATCTTCTTGCCCGGGAACGCGGCGTGGATCGCCTCGGCAAAGGTCCGGGCCTGGTCCAGGTCCGGGTGGCCCGTCTCCATCCACAGGAGGTCGGCGTAGGGCGCGTAGGCGAGGCTGCGCGCGATGCACGCCTCCATGCCGTTCTCGACCGGGTGGAAGCCCTCCGCGGTTCGCTCGGCCCCGGCCTTGATGAACCGGCGGTCGCGCTCGTCGACGTCCGAGGTCAGCAGCGTGGCGCTGTCGGCGTCGGTGCGAGCGATCAAGACGGTCGGGACCCCGGCGACGTCGGCGGCGAGGCGCGCCGCGACGAGCTTGGTGATGAACTCCGAGGTCGGCACGAGCACCTTGCCGCCGAGGTGCCCGCACTTCTTCTCCGACGCGAGCTGGTCCTCGAAGTGGACGCCCGCGGCGCCCGCGGCGATCATGGCCTTCATCAGCTCGTGCGCGTTGAGCGCACCGCCGAATCCCGCCTCGGCGTCGGCCACGATCGGGGCGAGGTAGTGCGTGTCGTCGGAGCCCTGGCCGGCCGCCGCCTCGGCCACGGCCACCTGGTCGGCGCGCAGCAGCGCGTTGTTGATGCGCTCGACGACGGTCGGGACCGAGTTGGCCGGGTAGAGGCTCTGGTCGGGGTAGACGGCGCCCGACAGGTTGGCGTCGGCCGCGACCTGCCAGCCGGAGAGGTAGATGGCCTCCAGGCCGGCCTTGACCTGCTGGACGGCCTGGCCGCCGGTCATCGCGCCGAGCGCGTTGACGTAGTCGCGGTCGTGCAGAAGGCCCCACAGACGCTCGGCACCGAGGCGGGCGAGCGTGTGCTCGATCTGGACCGAGCCGCGAAGCGCAACGACGTCGTCGGCCGAATACGGCCGCTCGACGCCCTCCCAGCGGGCGTTCTGGTCCCAGTCGTTCTGGATCTGGAGGGCGGCAGGAGTATGGGCGGAGTCGAGTTCCATATCAGGGAGGGTCAGTGGGCCACGGCGTGGCCCGGAGGAGTGAACGAACTGCAGGGGGGTGAGGGCAGAGGACGGGCACCGGGAGGCGTCTCGACCGGCCGAGACCTCGCGCCCCTGCCTTTGGGCTCGCCGCTAGGCGGAGTCGACGGGAATGGGCGCCGCCTCGGTGGCCGAGCCGTTGTCGCCGGGCGCTTGGGTCTCCGCGGCGACCTCGGCCAGTTCGGAGGTGTCGGTGAGGAACAGGCGCATGTCGCCTTCGAGGAACACCGCGCGGGCGTCGACGGTGGCGGCGGCGTACAGCGCGCGCTGCTCGGCCAGCGCATCGCCGGAGTAGGCGTCGTCCAGCTCCGTGTCGATCCGCTCGGACTCCTCGTCGAACACCCGAGCCACGAGGGCGTCCGTGACCGTCTCGCCGGTCTCGAGCGTGACGCTCTGAGCCCGCCACTGCCACGTCTGGGCGCGGCTGATCTCGAGTGTGGCGAGGTCCTCCATCAGGTCGTCCCAGGCCACGCAGCCGACGTCCTCGTTCCACCCCTTCTGATAGGCGATCCCGACGCGGATGTTGGTGCGGAGGCCGTCCATGGTGTACGGACCGCCGCCCTGGGGCATCAGGTCGGGCACGTCTGGAAGGTCGCCCGGGAGCACGTCGAGTTGGTTTCGGGCGCCGTCGAGCACGTCCAGGAAGGGGCGCATCGCGGGACCGATGAAGTAGGGGTGCGAGACCCAGCAGCCGTCGTGGCCGATGGACGCCTCGAACTCCTTGTCCTCGACCACCTTGGCCGTCTGAGCAGCGCGCGTCTCGGGGTCGCGTCCCGGAGTGAAGGCAGCCATCCCGCCCATGGCGAACGCGCCGTGGCGGTGGCACACGCGGATCAGCTCCCGGGCGTAGTCGCGCATCCAGGGCCGGTTCATGCCGATCGTCGCGCGGTCGGCGAGCACCCGGTCGGCGTGGGCGCGCAGGCACTTGATGTCGGAGAAGATCTTGTCCCAGCGCCCGCCGTTGAGGCCGGCGGCGTGGTCGCGGATTTCGTACAGGATGGGCTCCATCTGGAGCGCCGCCGGCAGCGTCTCGATGAGGAGCGTGGCGCGGACGGCCGAGCGGCCCAGCCCGAGCTCGTCCTCGACGGCCGAGAGCAGGCGGTTCCACCACCGGGCCTCCTCGAAGTGCTCGATCTTGGGGATGTACACCTTGGGCGTCTTGCCCCGCGCGACGAGCGCACGGGCCGAGTGCCACGCGAAGAGAGCGAGGTCGAGGAGCCCGGCCGCGACCGGCTCGCCGTCCACCTCGACGTTGGCCTCGTCGAGGTGGAGCCCACGCACGCGGACCATCACGAGCGGCATGTCGCGCGGATCGAGCGCGTACTCCTTGACGACGGCCCCGGAGGCATCGGTCTTGACGGCGGTGAGCGTGCCGCGGACGGCGGCGGCCACGTTCTGGACGCCGGCCACGACGTTGCCCCAGGACGGCTTCATGCTGTCCTCGAAGTCGAGCATCGCCGCGTCGGCGCGCTCTCCGTCGGCCGTCCGGGAGAGCATGTTGATCACCATGCGGGCGTCGTTGACCGGTCCGGTGATCTCGACGCGCCGTGTGCACAGGTCGTCCGGCAACGGCGCGACGCGCCAGCGGCCTGCGGCGGCAGGGTGCGCGACGCGCTCGGGCAGCGCGCCGCCGTCGTAGGCGGCCTGGCGCTCGCGGCGGGCGGCGAGCAGGCGGGCACGTGGGGCCTGGAGGGCGCGGTGGAGGCGGGCGACGAGGGCGGCGGCCTCGGGCGTCAGGACCTCGCGGGCGGCGGGCGTGTCGGCGCCGGCGTGCAGGGCGACGCCGGCGGCGCCAGTGGTCGTGGGACGGAAGGGCATGCGAGGGGAAAACGTGCTGAGCGAAGTTTCGCTGACGGTACATGGCCGGCCGCACGAGCGCAAGCGTAATTTCGCAGATCGACGATTCCAGCCTGTACACGCGCCCGCCTCGGTGCGTTTTCCGCTCCCAGCGAACCGCCTCGTGCCCGACCGCCTCCGCCTCATCCTTGGCGTCAAGCTCCGCGCGCTCCGGCACGAGCGCGGGCTCGGGCTCAAGGACGTCGCCCGCAGCGCCGGCCTCTCGGTGAGCTACCTCTCCGAGATTGAGCAGGGCAAGAAGTACCCCAAGCCCGACAAGCTCATCGACCTCGCGCACGCACTCGGCGTGCCGTACGACGACCTCGTCTCGCTCCGCGTCGACAAGGGACTGGGGGCCGTCAAGGACGCCATCGAGAGCCCGCTTCTGCAGTCGTTTCCGTTCAAGCTGTTCGGCCTCGACCCGAAGGCGGTCGTCGGCATGTTGTCCGGCGCGACCGACAAGGCCGACGCGCTCGTCCGCGCGCTCACCGACCTCACGCGGGCCTACGACGCTCGGGTCGAGGACGTGCTCCAGGCGGCGATGCGCGCCTACCAGCAGGTTCACGCCAACCACCTCCCCGATCTCGAGGCGCTCGCGGACCGGCTGCGCCTGGACGTAGCGCCCGACGGTCCTCTGGATGCCGCGGCGTTGCGCGCGGCGCTCGAATCTCGCGGCGTGACCGTCGAGACGGGCCGCCTCGGGGCCGACCCCGACCTCGCCACGTTCCGTTCGGTTCTGACCGACGGCGACCCGCCGACGCTCCACGTCAACAGCACGCTCGCCGAGCATCAGCGCGCATTCGTCTACGCGCGCGAGTTGGCCTTCGTCGACCTCGCGCCGGAGCACCGCCCGAGGACGTCGCCCTGGACCCGGGTCGAGCGCTTCGAGGAGGTGTTCAGCTATTTCGAGGCCTCGTATGTCGCCGGCGCGATGCTCCTGCCGGCGGCGGAGGTCGACGCTGCGCTCGCCGAGCTGGCCGCCGAGACCGACTGGGCGCCGGGCCTGCTGACCGGGATGCTGGAGCGGTTCCGGGCCACGCCCGAGATGGTCCTCCACCGGCTGACCCAGCGGATCCCCGAGGCGCTGGGGCTCTCGGAGCTGTACTTCCTGCGGTTTCACCACGACACGGCGACCGACCGCGTGACGCTGACCAAGTCGTTCAACCTGAGCCCGGTTCCGGTCCCCCATGGCATCGCAGCCGACGAGCACTGGTGCCGCCGGTGGCCCGGGCTACGTGCCCTCGCCGACCTCGACCGGGCGCAGGCGCGTGCCGCCGGGCGCGGCGGACCGGACCCGCCGCCGACCGTCGTCGCGCAGCGGCAGCGGTTCGCCCACGGCACAGCAGCCCAGGCCGACGGCGAGGAGTTCTTCACCATCGCCATGGCGCGGCCGCTCGCGCTCCGGCCGGGCGTCAACTCGGCCGTGTCGCTCGGGCTGCTGCTCTCGCCGCCGACCAAGCAGCGCGTCCGCGTGTGGGACGCCCCCGCGCTGGACCGCGTCGAGGTGAGCCTGACGTGCGAGCGGTGCCCGGTCGACGGCTGCCGCGTGCGCGCGGCGCCAGCGAGGGTGCTCGCCCGGCGCGAGGCGCGGGACAGAAAAGAGAGGGCCGTCGCCGCACTCGCCACACGCAACCCCCGGTAGGATTCGGCCGATGCCGGCCGGCGCTCCGCCGCTCGTCGCCGAGGGGCCGCCCAGCGGGGAAGGCCGGCTGCCCGAGGGAGGTGGCCGAGACTCAACCGAGTCCATGACACGCGTTCGGGCGAACTGCAGAGAGGTCGGCGGCACGCGCCGCGGAGTACGCAGGCGTCGAAGGTGGCACCTGGCCGAGGGAGCGTTGCCAGCGTCCCTCCCTTCCTCCGCGCGCGGAGCGCGCCCTCCACGCCTCCGAGCGACCCGAAGGGCGCTCTAAAGCCCCCTTCGGGTGGGTACGAGGTACCCGGTACTCGGTACGGCTCCCGCCTGACGCCTCGCGTCCTGTACCTCGTACCGAGTACCCTGTACCAGGCGGCGATTCGCTCTAGAAGGCCTGCAGGAACGGGTTCGCCTGACGCTCGGCGCCGACGGTCGTCGCCGGCCCGTGGCCCGAGTAGACCGTCGTGTCGTCGGGGAGCGTGAGGATCTGGTCGCGGATCGAGGCGAGCAGCACGTCCATGCTCCCCTCCCAGAGGTCGGTCCGCCCGACGGAGCCCTGGAAGAGGACGTCGCCGCCGATCAGGAGGCCGTCCGCCTCGGCGTGGAACGCCACCGATCCGGGCGAGTGGCCGGGCACGTGGAGCACCCGGAGCACGCTCGCCCCGAGGCGGATCTCGTCGCCGTGGGCGAGTGCGTGCGCGGGCGGCGGCGGCGCGTCGACGCGGACGCCGAACATCTCGCCCTGGACGACGGCGTTTGCCAGCAGGGGCTTGTCGTCGGGGTGGAGCTGCCAGCCGCCGTGCTCCGCCCGGGCGCCGTAGCGGTGCGCGAAGTGGTCGCACCCGAACACGTGGTCGAGGTGGCCGTGCGTGAGCAGCAGGTGGCGGACGGTCCCCGCCGCGTCGACCGCCGCGCCGACGCGCTGGCGCTCCTCGCGCGTGGCCGTGCCGGGGTCGACGAGGGCGACCTCGCCGCCGTCGGCGAGGACGTAGGTGTTCTCGGCAAACGGGCTGACGACGAACGACTGGACGGAGAGGGGCATGGAGAGCGGCAGGAGCGCAGGAGCGCAGGAGCGCAGGAGCGCAGGAGCGCAGGAGCGCAGGAGCGCAAGCTGCGAAGAGGGAAGGAAACGCGCGTCACCTGGAGAGCGAAGGCCCGCAGGCGCGCTGTCGTTCATGCGCTCCGTCCCGCCTGCGTTCCCCGAGGGGGCACACGCCTCCCGAGGCGGCCCGCGTTCCCCCGTAGCTTCTCCCGCCATGCTCACGCGCCTCCACCGCCAGCTCCTCGCCTGGCTGCCGCTCCCGTTCGCGGCGGCGCTCTTGACGCTGCTGTTCCTGCTGCTGATGCAGTTCCTGATCAACTACCTCCCCGAGTTGGTCGGGCGGGGCCTGCCGTTCGCGGCCCTCGCCGAGCTGATCGCCTACAGCCTCGCCTACATGGTCACGCTCGCCGTGCCGATGGCGTGGCTGATCGCGCTCCTGACCGCGTTCGGCCGCCTCGGGGAGAGCCGGGGGTACCTGGTCGCCAAGAGCGCGGGCGTCTCGCTGCCGCGGCTCGCGTGGCCGGCCGCCGTGGTCGGCCTCTTCCTCACGCTGGGCATGGTGGTGTTCAACAACCAGATGCTCCCCGAGGCGAACTACCGGATGAACGGGCTCTGGCGCGACATCCGGGTCAGCCAGCCCGGCTTCGCGCTCACGCCGGGCGCGTTCTACACCGACGTCAGCGGCTACGCCATCCGCGCCGACGCCATCCCGCCCGACTCGACGGGCCTCCTCCTCGGGGTGACGGTGTTCGAGACGCGCGGCGGCGACCAGACGGTGCTCCGCGCCGAGCGCGCGCGGCTCCAGACGCAGTACGGCGGCCAGCGGCTGACGATGCTCCTCGAGGACGGCGAGGTCCACCGCCGCGTCGGGGGCGGCGAGGAGGCCTACGAGCGGCTCGCGTTCGACCGCCACCGGATGGCCTTCGACCTCTCCTCGATCGGCTCGTTCGAGCGCCGCGAGCGGAGCGGCATCGGGCGCACCGACCGCTCGATGCGGACGACCGACATGCTCGCCGTCGTCGACTCGCTCGACCGCCTCGCCGACGCGCGCAGCGACACCGT
The DNA here is from genome assembly GCA_039024395.1 of Bacteroidota bacterium. Classification (GTDB taxonomy): domain Bacteria; phylum Bacteroidota; class Rhodothermia; order Rhodothermales; family Rubricoccaceae; genus Rubrivirga. The sequence goes on from JBCCQJ010000093.1 coordinate 7,494, forward strand.
CCGCGCGGCGCTGCGGCGGTGGGGCGAGACGCCGGGCGACACCGCCCCGTCGGGCCTCCAGATCCGCATCGCCGACACGCCTGCGCTCGGCGCAGACTCCGCCGGGGCGGCCCGCCTCGGGGCCGGCCGCGCCGTCCTCGACGGGCTCCCCGAGGCGGAGCGGGAGGCGATCTACCGGCTCGCGCTCCAGCGCGTCCGGTCGGTCCGCGCGACGGCCGACGCCGCGGCGTCGAGCCTCCGGTTCGAGCAGCAGCGGGCCGACCGCTACCGGGTCGAGATCTACAAGAAGAACTCGATCGCGCTGGCGTGCCTCGTGTTCGTGCTCGTCGGCGTGCCGCTGGGCCTGGCCGTGCCGCGCGCGGGCGTCGGGCTGGTCGCGGCGCTGGCGGTGTTCGTGTTTCTGTTCTACTGGATCACGCTCGTCCAGGGCGAGAAGCTGGCCGACCGCGGGATGCTGCCGCCGTGGCTTGGGATGTGGGCGGCGAACGTGATCGTCGGGGTCCTCGGCGTGTACCTCGTTGCCCGCGAGACCCGTGACCCGGCGTGGCGCGACCCCGTGCGCGCGCTGGCCGGGCGGTTCCAGAAGCGGGAATAGGTCGGTGCGTCGGTGCGTCGGTGCGTCGGTGCGTCGGTGCGTCGGTGCGTCGGTGCGTCGGTGAAGGTGCCCTCACCTCGGGGTTGGCGCGAGGTCGAACGGGGAGCCCGCCGGGGGGATCGTGATGGCACGCCGCCTCGGGGAGGGCGAGGCAAAGCCGGTCCGGTGCGCGACCCCGAGGCAGCGTCATCCGGAATCGGGGGAGACGCTTCACCGAGGCGCCTCTACAGGCACCACGGGCAGGCGATGGCGGAACTTTTCCCGCCCGCGCCGTCCTTCTCCCTTCTCCCTTCTCCCTTCTCCCTTCTCCCTTCTCCCTTCTCCCTTCCCGTGCTCGTCCTCGTCCCCACGCCGGTCGGCAACCTCGACGACATCACGCTCCGCGCGCTCCGCGTGCTGAAAGAGGCCGCCGTCGTCGCCTGCGAGGACACGCGGACGACCGGGGTCCTCTTCCAGCACTTCGGCATCGAGACGCCGCGGACGAGCTTCCACGTTCACAACGAGCACGCGAAGGCCGGACGCCTCGTCGAGCGGATGGTCGCTGGCGAGACGGTCGCCCTGGTGTCCGACGCCGGCACGCCGGGCATCTCCGACCCCGGGTTCCTGCTCGTCCGCGCCGCCGCCGAGGCGGGGGTCCGCGTCGAGGCGCTGCCCGGGCCGACGGCCTTCGTGCCGGCCCTCGTCGCGAGCGGGCTGCCGAGCGACCGCTTCGTGTTCGAGGGCTTCCTCCCCCACAAGAAGGGCCGTCAGACGCGCATCCAGGCGCTCGCCGACGAGCCGCGGACGGCCGTGCTCTACGAGAGCCCGCACCGCCTCGTGAAGCTGCTCGGCCGGCTCGCCGACCACCTCGGGGCCGACCGTCCGGCGGCCGTCGCGCGGGAGATCTCGAAGGTCCACGAGGAGGTCCGGCGTGGAACGCTGGCGGAGCTGGCCGCGTGGTACGGCGCCCAGCCGAAGGTGCGCGGCGAGATCGTCGTGGTCGTCGGCGGCGCCCCCTGACCCCATGCCCCGCCTCTCTCTCCTCGTCCTCCTCGTCGCCGGATGCGCGACGGCCCAGACGCCTCCGGCCGTCGAGGCCGGCATTCCGACCACCGACCCGGTCCGCCCCTCCGACGTCGCCCCGGTCGTCGGCCCCGAGGCGACCGAGCGGACCGCCACCGAGACGGCCGTCGCCGAGACGATCGCGCAGGAGGGCGTGCACGTGGTCCGACTGTGGGCGCCGTGGTGCGGCAACTCGCGCGCGGAGCTGGAAGGCGGCGTGTGGCGCGACCTTGTGGAGGCGCACCCCGACGTGACGTTCTCGTTCGTCACGATCTGGAGCGACGGCCGCGACGGCGCGGAGATGCTCCGCCGCTTCGGGGTCTCCGAGGGCGTCGCCGTCTACGCGCAGCCCGACCGCGGGCCGAGTGCGAACCGGAGCCTCCGCCGCACCACCTTCCTCGGCCTCCCGCTGTCGTGGACGCCCACCACCTGGATCTTCAACCGAGGCGGCAAGCTCGCGTACGCCTTCAACTACGGCGAGGTGAACGCCGAGCAGATCGCGCAGGCCATCGACGACGCGAACGACCCCTGGGCGCATGACTGACGCCGAGCGCACGGTCTCGGAGGCGATCTCTCGCGAGGGCGTCCACGTGGTGCACGTGTGGGCGCCGTGGTGCGACAACTCGCTGAACGAGCACGGGCCGGTGTGGCAGGGCTTCGCGGCGCGCCACCCCGACGCCTCGCTCACGTTCGTGACGGTCTGGAACGAAGGCGCATCCGGCGCTGACCGCCTCGGGGCCGACGGCATCGCGGCGGCCGAGGTCGTCGTGCCCGGCCCGAAGCCGGAGAAGGCCGACCGGCGGATGACGTTTCTCGGCCTGCCTGTGACGTGGATCCCGACGACGTGGGTCTTCAACCGAGGCGGCCTCCTGGCGTACGCCTTCAACTACGGCGAACTGTCGGCCGACGAGCTGGCCCGCGCCATCGAGGCGGCCGGGACGGACTGGTAGGGGGCTGTGGGCGGTGGGCTGTGGGCTGTGGGCTGTGGGCTGTGGGCTGTGGGCTGTGGGAACGTGCCACCGCCTCGGGGGCAGCGCAAGACCGAACGGTGAGCGCCCGCCAGGAATGGTGCGACGGTGGACGGTGGACGGTGGACGGTGGACGGTGGACGAAGATGCCTCCGCCTCGGGGCTGGGCGTTTCGCTTGATGGGTCGCCCCCCGGACCCTGCCCCCGCGAAGGCAGGGGAGCCTGTCCCCGCTGGGGGGAGGAGCGTTCCGTTTCCCCCGAGTCGGTCGATTCCGAGGCCACACTGGGGAAGGCTCCCTCGGACCGTCGTCCGCCGTCTGTTGTCCGTCGTCCCCGCCCCGAGGCGGAGAGGCCCGAGGCGACCGCTCAGGCCGCGGTCCGTCGTCCGCGGTCCGTCGTCCCACGGCCGTCCCTCCGCCGCGCTACTCGACGTCGGCGCGGAGGGCGGGATCGAGGAGCCGGCCCCAGGTGAAGCTGTACGGGTGCACCTCCCGCACCGCCTCGGTGCCGCGCACGAGCGGGCGCTCCTCGTTGGCCCAGCGGAAGAGGGAACCCTCCAGGTTGTACACGTCCGCGAGGCCGGCCCGCGCGAGCCGCTGCACCACGCGGCCGGACCGCGCGCCGACCGAGCAATAGACGACGACCGACCGCCCCGCCGAATCACTCAAAACGGTCGTTAGCAGAGCGTCGACGCTAGCGCCGGGGTCGATGCGGACGGCGCCGGGCAGGTGGCTCACCGCGTACTCCTCCGGCTCGCGGGCGTCGAGCAGCAGCGGCGGCGGGCGCGCGTCGTCGGCCAGCCACGCCCCGAGGCGTTCGGTCGTGATCGTGGGCGCGTCCGGGTGGTGCGTCCGCACGCTCCGCTCGACGAACTGCCACGGCAGCGACGCCGCGTCGTGGGCGTGCTTCTGGGTCCACCACAGGCCGAAGCCGAGAGCGGCCCCGACGGCCAGGAGAGCAGGGAGCGCCGAACGCATCTGCACCCAACGTAGCACTCCACGCCTCGGTGCCCCGCCTCGGTGCGGGTTCACATGGGGTGCATCCGAACGCGCCCGACCGTGCGTTGAGGCCTCCGAAGCCCGCCCCCGAGGCGGGGTATCTTCTGCCTTCGCGCGCGGCCGGACCGCCTCCGCGCCGCACCTGGACCGCCCGTACCTGCATGACCGGCAAGCTCCTCGACCGCCTCGTCGCCTTCGGCGTCTTCCTCTACGCCTTCGTCGTCTACTGGCTGACGATGGCCGAGACGTCGCCCTTCTGGGACTCGGGCGAGTTCATCGCCATCTCGAACGGGCTCCAGGTGAGCCACCCGCCCGGGGCGCCGTTCTACATGCTCGTCGGGCGCCTCTTCTCGATGATCGCGCCCGTCTTCGGCGGCCTCAGCCCCGAGCCGGTCGCGTTCGCGGTCAACCTGGTGTCGGTGATCTGCAGCGCGCTCACGATCCTGCTGACACACCTCGTGATCCTGCGGCTGGCGCGCGTCTGGATGGGCCACCCGGTCACGTGGTCGCCGCTCCAGCGGATCGGGGCGAACGCCGGCGGGGCGATTGGCGCGCTCACGTTCGCCGTCACCGACTCGTTCTGGTTCAACGCCGTCGAGGCGGAGGTCTACGCCATGAGCATGCTGTTCACGGCGCTCGTGGTGTGGCTCGCGCTCGTCTGGCGCGACGCGACGCGCGTCGAGGAGACGGCGCTCAAGGCGCGCGGCCAGCACCCGTTCGGCCTCCACGCCGACCGCTACCTCGTGGCCATCGCCTACCTGTTCGGGCTCGCGATCGGGGTGCACCTGCTGAACGTGCTCACGCTGTTCTTCATCGCGCTCGTCGTCTACTTCGAGAAGGTCGACCGGCCGGAGTGGACGACCGGCCAGCACGTGAGGGGCATCCTCATCACAGGCCTCCTGTCGGTCGCGGTGTTCGGGCTCATCTACCCCGGCGTGGTCCAGATCCTGCCGTCGATTGCTGGGGAATCTGGCGCGCCGACGCTGTTCCTGCTCGCCCTCATGAGCGTGCTCGTGGGGCTCGTGTGGTGGACGCAGAAAACCAAAAAGCCGGTCGCCAACCTGATCGCGCTCTCGGTGACGATGGTGATGGTCGGGTACTCGTCGTACGCGCTCATCTTCATCCGCTCGGCGGCCGACCCGCCGATCGACGAGAACGACCCGGAGACCGCTGAGGCGATCGTGAGCTACCTCAAGCGCGAGCAGTACGGCGACACGCCGCTCCTCACCGGCGAGACGTTCAACGACCGCACGGGCCGCGTGGACGAGGAGACGTTCTTCCCGCGTCGCCACTCGTCGGCCCCGGAGCACACGCAGGTCTACCTCCAATACGACTCGGACTGGGACTACTTCTGGCGCTACCAGCTCGGCTGGATGTACGGGCGGTACTTCATGTGGCAGTTCGTCGGCAAGGCGAGCGATGTCCAGGACGCGACGTGGATGTCGGGGATCACCGGGCGCGGCGATCCCCCGGGCACGACGCCGTCCGAAAACGCCGGGCGCAACATCTACTTCGGGCTGCCCTTCCTGCTGGGGCTCATCGGGCTCGGGTTCCACATCCAAAAGGACTGGCGGCGCGCCCTCGCCGTGGGCGCTCTGTTCCTGGTGACCGGCGTCGGGATCATCCTCTACCTCAACCAGACGCCGTTCCAGCCGCGAGAACGGGACTACTCGTACGTGGCCTCGTTCTTCGCCTACTCGCTCTGGATCGGCCTCGGCCTGACCGGCCTCATCGAGGCGGTGGGCGACCGGATGCAGTCCGCCTCGGGGGCGGTGCGTCGCGGCGTGACGCTGGCGCTGGCAGCCGTCGTGTTCGCCGCCGTGCCCGGCTGGATGCTCGTCGAGAACTACGACGACCACGACCGCTCGGGCCGCCGCATCGCGACCGACTTCGCGCAGAACATGCTCGAGTCGACGGCCCCCAACGCCATCATCTTCACGAACGGCGACAACGACACCTTCCCGCTGTGGTACATGCAGGAGGTGAAGGGCGTCCGCCGCGACGTGCGGGTCGTCAACCTGTCGCTGCTCAACACGCCGTGGTACATCCGCCAGCTCCGCGACCAGTGGAGCCGCGAGAGCGCGCCGCTGCCGATGTCGGTCTCCGACGCCGACCTCGCCGGCATCAGCGGCCCGATCGACCGGCGGCCGACGGGCAACCTCGCGCCGCGCCTGTTCCAGGACCAGGAGGTCGCCCTGCCGGTCGACCGCAACCGGTTCCTCGACGAGACCATCGCCGGGCGCGTCGACACGTCGATGATCGCCGACCGGATGACGTGGACGCTCCGCGGGTCGCCGGCCGGTGAGGGCCAGAGCATCCTCTACACGGCCGACCTCGCGGTGCTCGACATCCTGCGGTCGGTCGCCGAGGACGGCTGGGAGCGCCCGGTCTACTTCGCCGCGACCGTCGCGCAGTCCTCGGAGCTGGGCCTCCAGGACTACTTCCAGAACGAGGGCCTCGCGCGCCGCGTGGTGCCCATCGAGCGCGCGACCGGCGACCCCGACGGCTTCGTCGCCGCCGAGGTGGCGCTCGACCGTCTCGGCAAGTTCCGGTTCGAGGGCCTTGACGACCCCGACGTGTACCACGACCAGAACGCCCGCAACATGGCCGACGGCTACCGCATCCGGTTCGCCACCATCGCGGCGCAGCTCGCCGAGCAGGGCCGCGAGGGCGACGCCGTCGCGCTCCTGGACCGCGTCACCGAGGCGGTCCCGCCGGAGACCATCCCAGCCGGCTTCGGGTCGCTCTACACGCTCGCCGAGGCCTACGCCCGCGCCGGGAACCCCGAGCGGATGGTGGAGCTGCTCCAGCGCGCCGAGGCGGACGTGTTCGCCGACTTCGACGCCGCCTCGACGCCAACCGAGCAGCAGTCGGTGTTCCAGTTCCTCCAGTTCATCCAGTCGGCCTACCTGCTGGCCGAGCAGTACGACGCGGCCGCCGCCTTCTCGGGCCGCGTGGCCGACGCCGTCGGCGACGAGCGCTTCCGGCGCACGGCTGAGCAGTTCCGCGCCGAGGCCGAGGCCCTCCGCGAGCCCGCCGCCAGCGAGCCGACCGTCGACGACGCCCCCGCCGGTGGCTGACGCGCCGCCGACCCAACGGCCGTAGCTTTCGGCACCTCGCCTCCGCCTCGATGTCCCAGACCCTCCCCGACGCCGATCTCGACCGCGCGGCCGCCGTGCTGGGCGTCACGGCCGAGCGCGACGGCCCGCTCACGCGGATCGCCCTCCGCGACGACGCCAGCGGCCGCCGCCTCGCCGTCGAGGTGACGCGCACCGAGGCGGGCGCGGCCATCGTGAAGGTCTACGGCACCGAGTCGCACCTCGAGCTGCACGACGTGGCCGGGCTGGTGACCTCCGAGGAGCTGGGCGAGGTCATCTTCTTCGCGCGCGGTGGCGGGCGCGTGGCCGGGCTGGTCGTCGAGCGCGAGGCGGCGTGCTCGCTCTACGCCAACGTCTCGGAGCGCCTCCTCTCGGCCGACTTCCTGACGGTCGCCCCCGAGGTGGCCCAGGCGGCCGTCGTGCTGTCTCTCAGCGAGCCCCTCTTCGAGGGCGACTGGACGCCCGAAGCATGACCGCCTCGGGGCGGGGACGACGGACCGCAGGCCGCCTCCGGCGGGGACGACGGACCGCGGACGACAGACCGCCGCCTGAGCGGTCGGTTCAGACCACGCCGCCTCGGGGCCGCCCGCCTCGGTGTGGACGAGTCTCCCAGCGGAGGGAGCCCCCCCCGCCTTCGCGGGGGCAGGGTCCGGGGGGCGACGA
>JBCCQJ010000094.1:0-14809 GCA_039024395.1 Bacteroidota bacterium
CCATCCCGCTCTCGTCGTTCCGGAAGGTGAACGCGGGGGACGCTGGCAACGGCGTGCTCGACACCGACGCGATCCTGCAGGTCGTCCCGGTGTTCGGCGGGATCCAGGGGCCCGAGTTCAGCTTCGCCATGGACAACCTCGGCTTTGCCTCGTCGGAGTTCATCACGGCGGACGAGCTTCCGCCGTCGCTCGCCGAGGCACCGCTCGCGTTCCCCAACCCGACCGCCGGCGCCGCCTCGGTGACGTTCGCGCTCGCCGAGGCCGGTGATGTTCGCGCCGACGTGTTCGACGTGCTCGGCCGCCGCGTGGCGACGCTCGCCGATGGCCCGATGGCCGCCGGCCCTGTCCGCCTCGGCGTCTCGACCGAGACGTTCGCGCCGGGCACGTACGTCGTCCGCATCGCGACCGAGTCGGGGATCGCCTCGACGCGGCTGACCGTGGTGCGCTAGAGACCCTGGCGCTGCCGCTCCGAGGCGGCGGCGCCCTTGCCTTCGATCTCATGACGCGCTCGCGTCTCGCCCGCTTCCCCCTCCCGAGGCGCCTCCGGGCCGCCTCGGGCGGAGGGTGCCTGATGGCACTTCTGCTCGTCGCAGCACCGCTCCGCGCGCAGACGGCCGACCCACTCGTCGAGGCGCTCCGCCTCGGGGTGGAGGCGCTGCACATCGACGACATGGAGGCGCCGCACATCGACGACACCGTCCCCGAGACGGCCCGCCCCGACGTCGACGACACGGACGAGATGGGTGAGCGTGCCCCCGAGGCGATATCGGAGCCCATTGCGCCTCTACCCCTCGGCGTGGACGGCGTCCGCGACCCCGAGGCGCTGGCGACCCTGCCGCTTGTGGCAGCGCCGGACACGACCGACGAGGAACTGCGCGAGCGCCCGCTCCCGCTAACGGTCTTCGGGTACTACCGGCTGTTCATGTACGGCCGCAACATGACGACGCCGTACCCCAACCTCGAGCCGTTCGAGCGGGCCTACGGCGTCGGCGACGGGTACCGCGAGCCCATGCTGTCGCTCAACGTGCTCGGCCGGCCGAACGGGCGGTCCAGCTTCGGCACGGAGCTGTTCATCTTCACGCCCTACGAGGGGCTCGAGACGACCGAGACCAACACGGTCTCCCTCAACCTCGGCGTCAACTTCTACGGCACCTTCCGCACCGAGGCGGGCACCTTCGGCGTGCGCGCAGGCGGCATCCACTGGTACAACCTGAGCCCGTTCACCATCGGCGTCTACCAGGTCCTCGACCGCTTCTCGGTCTTCGACCGAACGCCGTGGGAGGGCGTCAACGGAACGGCGAAGTACGAGAGCTACTTCGAGACCGGACAGGCCAACCCGGGCGACGCCCGCTGGGACTTCCAGGCCTTCCAGGGCCTCATCCTCGACGGCGGCGGGCTTCCGGGCGACATCGATGCCAGCGTTTTCTGGGGCAAGACGCAGCCCAACGGCGGCCTCCCGAACGCCCTCACCGACATCGGCGACGTGGGCATCGGCGACGTCCCGACGTACGTGGGCCTGAGCGGGGACGCGCGGGCGCTGCCCTCGTTCATCGCGGGCGGCCGCGTGGCGCGGTCCTTCGGCGCCACCGACCTCGCCCTCAACACGATCACGAGCTACCGCACGCTCGACAGCCTGACCGCCGAGCGCCGGCAGTACCAGGTCCACACGGCGCAGGTCGCCACCGAGGTGGCCGGCGTCGCCCTCAGCGGCGAGTTCGGGGCGAGCCTCTTCGAGAGCCCGACCTACACCTCGGAGTGGGGCGAGGCGCTGATGGCGCGTGCCCAGACGCCCGCCTCGGTGACGCGCCTGCCGCTCGACGTGCAGGTTTACCAGGTCGGCCGCCACTTCTTCAACGAGAACGGCGAGATCGCGACCAACAACAACCCGCAGATCCAGGCCGACCCGCGATGCACGGCTCCGGCGGGTGCGGGGTCGGTCGGGGGGCTCATCACGCAGGTGAACCAGCTCGCCCACAACCGCCGCGGCGTCAACGTCAACACGTCGCTCGAAGGCGGGCCGGCGAAGCTGGTCGTGGGGTGGGGCATGGCCCACGAACTGGCCCCGACGACGACCGAGCTGTCGTACGTCCACCGGATCAACGGCCTCGCGACCTCGCGCATCTACAACCCGTTCCCCGCCGACGCGGTCTGCGCGACGCAGTTCGGGCCGCTCGGGCGGAAGTTCTCGTTCTTCCGCGGCGCCTTCGAGCGCGTCGAGCTGACCGACGTCGAGCCGGTGACGGGCCTCGCCCTCAACCGGAAGTACTACCACGCCGTCGACCTCCAGGGCAAGCTGCGCGCGCGCCTCCTCGACCGGGACGCCTACCTGTTCTACCTCGGCAGCTTCGGCTCGGCCAACCGGACGGCGCGCGTGGTCCCGACGGACGACGACGAGTACATCTTCGTCCAGTACCACGAGCTCGACGCCTACGTCGAGCTGTTCGACGGCTTCCTGCTGACGGGCTACCTCGGGATCGAGAACGCCCGCGGCGGCCGGTTCACCGAGGTCGACGAGACCTCGGGGCAGCCACGCGACCAGGTTGCGACGGGCGTCGGGCTCGGCTTCGACTGGACCGTGGCGACGGGTGCAGGCCTCTACCTGCGCCACCGGTGGATGGACTTCGAGGACCGCAGCTTCGCCGCGGACACCTACGCCGGACAGGAGACGACCCTCGAGCTGAAGATCTTTTTCTAGCCGCCATGCGAACACTCCGCTCGGGACTCCTTCTCATCGCCGCGGTGCTCGTGGCCGCGCCCACAGCCAGCGCGCAAGACGACGAGCTGGGCGGGCCTCCGGACGAGGCCAACGCGCCGGGCCTCCGCTTCAACGGGCTCGGCCGCACCCTCATCCAGCAGACCGACCTCGGCGGCCAACTGGCCGACGCCGACACGACGACCGCCGAGGCCCTCGCCGACGGCGAGTTCGTGCTCGACCTGGCCGTCAACGCCCAGCCCAACCGGGTCACCGAGGTGCAGGGCATCCTCCGGCTCCGCAACGAGTTCGGCGGCTTCTTCGGGTCGGGCGTGACCGTCGAGGTCCGCGAGCTGTGGGCGCGCGGCATCGTCGCGGGCGCGATCGAGTACCGCGTCGGCGACATGGACTACGCGCTCACGCCGTTCACCGTCTTCCTCCCCGAGGCGGACGGCGTCGTGAACACCCCCGAGGCCTTCGTGCCGCTCCGCGAGCGCGTGGCCTACGAGGAGTTCTACACCGGCCGCAACGAGCGGCGCCTCCAGGGCGGGCGGCTCGACTTCGGGCTCGCCTTCGACCAGCTCGTCGACGAGCTGGACGTGCGGACGTTCATCGCGCGGCTCCGCGCGACCGACTTCCTCGACACGCCGACGCGGCTGATCGGCGGCGGCCGCCTCGGGGCGACGAGCGCGGCGTTCGGTCCGCTCGCCTCGAAGGTCGGGCTCGGCGTCAACCTCGCCAGCACCTGGGACGACCTCGACTCGGGCGACGCGAACGAGGGCATCCGCAACCACGTCGTCACCGTCGACGGCGACATCGGCGTCGTCGACCGGCCGGCCTACGCGGTCGCCGTCGTCGGCGAGGCGGGCACCTCGGTCGCCAAGTTCGACGAGGTCCTGGGCGAGGGCCAGACGCGCGACCCCGAGGCGGGCCCGCTCCTCCGCGAAACCGACACCTTCTTCGAGGTCGGCATCGAGGCGGACCTGAAGCCGAGCGGCGTGGGCGTGTCGGCGCGGTTCGTGAACATCGGGCCGGACTTCTTCAGCGCAGCCGCGCAGAGCAAGCGGGTCGACTTCGCACGGCGGCCGGGCTCGTTCAACCGGATCGGCAACGAGCGCGACCTCCGGCCGGTCGGGCTGTTCGACCTCTCGCGCGACGCGGCGCTCTACACGTTCCGCGTCGAGGACCGCCTGATGCAGTACGACCCGCGGTTCAACAACACGCTGCCGTACGGCCGTGCGACGCCCAACCGGCGGGGGGTCCACCTCGGGGTCGACTACGCGCCCGAGGGCGGGCCGCTCGACGCTGAGCTTCTGGTGGCGCTCCTCTCCGAGATCCGGGGCCAGGGCACGACCGAGCTGAAGGACTTCGCGCTCGTGCGCGCCTCGGCCGACGTGCCCGTCGCGCCGCTGATCGGCTACGGCCGCGACCTGGCCGTCTCGCTCGGGACCCAGGTCGAGAGCACGTCCCGAGGCGGCGGCGAGTTCGAGACCGTCGATCTCACGTCGACCCTCTTCGAGGTGGGCCTGGTGGCCGAGGTCTACGACCGCCTCGACGTCCTCCTCGGGGCCAAGACGCGGTCGTCGAGCGGGAGCGACTACGTGCCCCAGGTCGAGAACTTCAACGACGTCCGCGACTTCCCGGGCCGGTTCGTCACCGACGACCGCGAGAGCCTGCTCGCGGGCGGCCTCCGCTACCGCTTCCGCGACGACGTCTACCTGACCGTCCAGGTCCAGCAGTTCCGCTACGGCGACGACGCCACACCGGAGGACGACTACCGGTTCGACCAGGTGTTCGCCCTCTACACCATGTCCTTTTAGCCCGGCCATGCCCCGACTGTCCTCTCCGTTCCGGAACGTCGTCGCTGGCCTCGTGCTGGCGGTCGCCGTCGCCGGCTGCGACCACGTCACCGACCCCGACGGCCCAAACCTGAACGACCGGTTCGGCCCGTTCCGGCTCGTCGAGCCCCTCGCGGCGAGCTCGCAGACGGTCGACTTTGCCGCCGGCCAGTCGATCGTGTTCACGGCCCAGTTCAACAAACAAACCGACTGGGTCCTCGAAATCACGGGCACCCAGAGCGGCGCCGTCAAGCGAATCGAGGGCTTCTCGAGGGAGCTGACGGCCGAGAACGCTCGTTGGGACGGCGGCACGACCGACCTGCCCCTCTTCCGGGCCGAGCCGGTAACGGCGGCTCTCTTCTTCCCGAGCGAAGCCGGCTCGGACACGACGCGCGCGACCACCAGTGCCACGTCCATCCGCAGCTACCCGGGCGAGGTCGTCACGGGCTTCGAAGAGAGCGACGACGCGACCCTCTTCCTCGGCAACTTCGAGTTCGACTTCGACCTGAGTCTGACCGGCGTGAACAATGATGTCCCGGCGGCTGAGGGCGAGCGGTTCTACCGCCTCCGTGGCACCGACAACACCCTCGACAACTTCTTCGTCGGGCTGCTCCAGATCACGTCGCCGAGCGCCGACGGCTACTTCGCCGTCCCGACGACCATCCCCGAAGACCTGTTCCTCAACGCCTTCCTCTACAACTTCGAGGCAGAATTCACGATCGTCATCCTCGAGGTTGTGGCCGATGCGAACGGGAACGGCCGCTTCGACGATGGAACGGACACGATCATCGGCTCGGGCGACATCCGGCTGGACGAGCCCGGCTGGACCGCCTTCAGCCGGTCGGCGGCCGATTTCGGCCTGACGGAGGCGCAGGCCTCGCAGATCGTGGCGGTGCGCGCGGTCCTCATCTCCGACAACACCGCGCAGCCGACATCGCGCGAGCCGGTCGACTTCGGCGTCGACTACATCACGTTTACCGCTGGCGGGCCGTTGCAGCTCTAACCCGCGACTGTACCATGACCTCCCGGTTCTCCCTCGCTGTTTTCGCGAGCCTCGCGCTGGCCGCCTCGGGGTGCGTCCAGTTCCAGCCCGCCTCGTTGTACGACGGCGTCGAGCCGGCGCTCGCGCCGGAGCGCCCTCGCACGCTCCAACTCGCCGTCGAGCCGACCATCTACGCCGACGCTGCCGACGACCAGATCTGGTTCGACGACAACGTCCAGTGCACGCAGGGCGCTCTCACCGAGGAGGTCGTGTTCGAGGGCGAGCGGGCGGTCGCCGTCTCGTGGGACCGCGGCGCTGAGGGCTGCGAGTGGGCCGGCTTTGGCATCGGGTGGGACAATTGGGCGGGCAAGGACCTCTCGGAAGTGCTGCCCTATGCCGCGATCCAGATGCGCGTGCGCGCCCGCGAGGGCCGGATGTTCGGGCTCCCGGTCGTGCTCACGCTCGAGGACTACTCGGGAGGCCTGGGCTTCGCCTACACCGACAACAAGTACTTCGAGCGGCCCTTCCTCGACGAGTCGTGGCAGACGATCACCGTCCCTCTCGAGGCGTTCGACCTCGCGGCGCCCGGCGCCCCGCCGCTCGAACCGACGAACGTGAAGCAGCTCATGTTCGAGCTGCAGCAGTCGGGCGGCATCTTCGTCGACGACATCGCGTTGGTGTGGTACGAGCCCGAGCCGCAGGAGCCGTGGATCGTTCTTCCCGAGCGGCCGGACCCGACGGCTCTGCCGATCACGCTCTACGACGACGCGTTCATCAACGACGACGGCTGGGGTCTCGTGACCGATGCCTGCCAGTCCATCGAGGCGGTCGACGCCGGCGGCCGCGACGACGTGCTCCGCCTTCGCTGGGACGTGACCCCGGACGGCTGCTACGAGGGCGCGATGGGCGTGAGCTGGGACCAGTGGTACCCCATCGACATGACGCCGGTCGCCGAGACGGGCGCCATCCAGTTCGACGTCCGCCTGCCGTCGGGCGCGGCTGCGCAGGTGCCGGTGCGTGTGGCGCTGGAGGACTACAACCGGGCGACGTCGCAGATCATCCTCGACAGTCGCTTCACCGCCTCGGGGCAGTTCACGACCGAGTGGCAGACCGTCACGATCCCGTTCACCGCGCTCCGAGGCGGAGGGCGCGAGCTGGCCGCTGCGCCCGCGACCGTCGGCAATCTGCCGGAGTTCCGCGACGGGGCCGATTACGCCAATCTCAAGCAGCTCGTGTTCTTCCTCGACGAGACGGGCGAGGTCTGGGTCGACGACATCCGCCTCGTGCCTGCCGAGTAGGTCCGCCTCGGAGCCGCCGTTTGCCTTCCTGTGTCGCCATGAGAGTTCTCTCTGTTGTTGCCGCCACCCTTCTTCTGCTCGGGCCTCCCGCGCAGGCCCAGGAGGACCCATCCACGACGACGCGCCCGGCCGCCTCGGGGACGATCACCGACGGACCTCGGTTCGAGGGGGCGATCCCGGTCGAGCTGGTCCAGGACGAGGACGGGAGCTGGACCCTGCTCCGAGGCGGCGAGCCGTACTACATCCGCGGCGTCGGCGGGCTGACGTACCTCGACCGCGCCGTCGCGGCGGGCGCCAACTCGATCCGGACGTGGGGCGCCGGCGAGGCGATCGGCGTGCTCGACGCGGCCCACGAACGCGGGCTCTCGGTCGTCTTCGGCCTGTGGGCCGGGCAGGAGCGCCAGGGCTTCGACTACAACGACGCCAACGCGGTCCGCGCGCAGCTCGAGCGGTTCCGCGAGGTGGTCCGCGCCTACAAGGACCACCCGGCGATCCTAATGTGGGGGCTCGGCAACGAGAACGACCTGTTCTACACCGACCTCAAGGTGTGGGACGCCCTCAACGACATCGCCGAGATGATCCACGAGGAGGACCCCAATCACCCGGTCATGCACGTGACGGCCGGGCTCGACGTGGCCGAGGTCCAGCTCATCATGGACCGCGCCCCGGCGATCGACGTCTACGGCATCAACACGTACGGCGAGCTGGTGGGGGGGACGCGGGCGCTCCGCGACTACGGCTACGAAGGGCCGAGCGTGGGCGTCCAGCTCCGCCGCGCCGGCTGGGACGGCCCGTACGTGATCGCCGAGTGGGGGCCGGACGGTCACTGGGAGGTTCCCAAGACGACGTGGGGCGTGCCCATCGAGCAGACGAGCCACGAGAAGGCCCAGATGTACCGGATCCGCTACGAGCGCGGCATCGCGGCCGACACGACGCACGGCATCGGGTCGTACGCCTTCCTCTGGGGCGACAAGCAGGAGACGACCCCGACGTGGTACGGCATCTTCACGCCGGGCGGCTACGAGACCGAGGTGCTCGACGAGCTGCAGTACCTCTGGACGGGGGCCTACCCGGACAACCGGGCGCCCGCGCTTACGGCCTACACGGCCAACGGCGCGGACCGCTACGCCAGCCTGACCGTCGAGGCCCGCGAGCGCGTCACGTTCGAGGCGACCGTCGCCGACCCCGACGGCGACGCCCTCCGCTACGAGTGGGAGCTCCTCCCCGAGAGCACCGACATCCGCGCCGGCGGCGACGCCGAGGCGCGGCCGGACGCCGTTCGCATCGACCGGGTGCGGGCCGAGGGCGGCACGCTTGAGATCCAGGCGCCGCGCCTCGAAGGGCCCTACCGCATGTTCGTCTACGCCTACGACGGCAACGGCAACGTGGCCACGGCCAACTTCCCCTTCCACGTCGGGCCGCTCCCGACCACGACCGCCTCCCGATGACCCGCCTCGCCGCCTTCGCTGCCGCGCTGCTCCTCCTCGGGGGCTGCGACAACTCCGTCGACGTCGAGATCCCCGACGCCGAGGCGACGCCGGACGGCTGGACGCTCGTCTGGTCGGACGAGTTCGACGGCGCGGCCGTCGACGAGAGCAAGTGGGAGTTCCAGCTCGGCGACGGCTGCCCGGACCTCTGCGGCTGGGGCAACGCCGAGCTGCAGAGCTACACCGCCGAGGCCGCCTCGGTGAGCGACGGGACGCTCAAGATCACGGCCCGCGAGGCGGGCGACGCGTACACGTCGGCGCGCCTCCGCACGCTCGGCAAGGGCGACTGGACGTACGGCCGCTTCGAGGTGAAGGCGAAGCTGCCGACCGGGCAGGGCCTGTGGCCGGCGATCTGGCTCCTCTTCAGCGAGGACACCTACGGCGGATGGGCCGCCTCGGGGGAGATCGACATCATGGAGGCGACCGGCGACAAGCCCGACGAAGTGTTCGGGACCCTCCACTATGGCGACGAATTCCCGGGCAACCTGTTCTCGGGCGAGGAGTTTTCGCTCGCCGCCGGCACGTTCGCCGACGACTTCTTCGTGTTCACGACCGAGTGGGAAGAGGGCGAGATCCGCTGGTACATCAACAACGTGCTGTACCAGACCCAGACCTCGGACGACTGGTTCACGACCGGAAGCGACAACCCCGCCGCGCCGTTCGACCACGACTTCCACATGATCCTGAACGTAGCCGTGGGCGGCAACCTGCCGGGCTCGCCGGACGAGACGACGGTCTTCCCACAGACGATGGAGGTCGACTACGTCCGCGTCTACCAGCGCAGCGAGTAGCGGCGCCTGCAACCCCGAGGCGGGCGCGCCGTCTGGCTGAGGGGCCTCCCGCCTCTGCATGAACCGCCCTCTCGCTCTCCTCGCCCTCATCGCCGTCTGCCTGCTCACGCTCGTGGCGGGCCCGACGGGTCTGATCGAGGCACGGCTCGTGGGCGGCCTCCCGTTCGGGACGCTCCTCGTGATCGTGGCACTCGTCGCCGGGGCGAGCCAGCCCCTCGCCGTGGCGCGCCCCGCACCGGGTTCGCGCTGGGTCGCCGGTGTCGCGCTGGTCGCGGCCCTCACGTGGTTCCCGGTCGGAGTCCTGCTCTCGGGGAACGCCGGCCTGAACTTCGTCAACGACGCGGCCGACGCGGTTCTGTTCGCGTCGATCACGAGGGGCGTGGTCGCTGTCGTCCTCGCCGCGATGGTGTGGGGCGGAGCGTCCGCCGCGTGGCACTGGTGGCGTCTGCGCACCGCGAACGCATCATAGCCGCCTCGGGGCCGACCGCCTCGGGGGACGGCTTCGCCCGGAGTCTGTGGAATCTCCTCTCCCCAGAGGAGGGAGGCTGGGAGGGGGGCGACGACTCAACCGCTTCTCCCAACCCCGAGGCGGTGCGCGACTGAGATCCTTCGACTCCGGCTCGCTATGCTCCCCTCCGCTCAGGATGACACGGCAGGTACGTCGATGCTGAACCGAGGCGGCGTGACCTACCGCCCTGGCGCGACGACCGCCTCGATGCGCGCGACGGCGCCCGTCCGGCCGAAGACCGCCGCGCTGGCCTCGCGCGAGAGCGCGGCGCCGTCCGCCTCGGTGACGACCCCATCGGCGTCGACCGTGTGGACCGCGAGCGCGTCCCCGAGGCGGTAGACGACGGGCGTGCCGCAGAGCGTGAACGCGAGCGTGCCCGCCTCCAGGTCGAGCGCCCGGCCCTCTCCGTGCGCGTCGGTGTACGCGAACGGCGTGGGCTCGGACAGGAACTCCTCGGCGCGGAGAAGCGCGGGGCGGATGACCACACGACCGTCCTCGACGAGCACGCCCAGTTCGCTCCAGCGGCACAGGACGTCCTCTTTCACCTGGCCCGTCAGTCCGGGCTGCTTGGCGCCCGCGTGGCCGGGCGTGTGCGAGTAGGCGTCGGCAGGGAAGGCGCCGAACTCCTCGGGCGTCTTGGTGGTGCCGAGGCCGGCGCGGATGTCGTAGTAGGCGTCGGCAAGCGCGGCGAGCGTGGTCGGGTCTGCGCCGTCGGCGTGCGCCCGCCAGAACGTCTCCTGCGTGGCGAGGGCCAGCTTCGAGACCATGTGCCAGTAGATCGAGCCCAGCCCCTCGTAGCCGAAGAACGTGCCCGAGCGGCCCGTGAACGCCTGGTGGTCGAAGACCTGCTCGAACACGCCGAGCACGGCCTGGCGGTCCGCCTCGGAGGCGCCCACCTCGTCGAGCGCCGCGGCGAGGTCGTCGGCGTTGCGGAACGAGCCGTTGACGTGGAGGCCGCCGCGCACGTCGCGCACGACGACGCGCGTGTCGCCGGCGTCGAGGTGGGCGCGCAGGAGCGGGATCTCGGCCGCCTCGGGGGGCAACGTGTTTTTTTCCAGGAAGCCCGGGAGCGCGCGGTCGGGGTACAGCATGTAGCTGTGCTGGTCGGCGCGGTAGAGGTCGCTCTTGCGGAGCGCCTGGAGAAGCCGGACCGCCTCGGGGTGGGGGAGAACGCCCGCGTCGAGCGCGGCGACCTGCCCCTCCAGCATCGGGTAGAGGTGGCGGACCGTCATCCGGTTGTCCTGGATGCCGAGCAGGTTGTAGCTGTGGACGAGCCCGTCGTCGCGGCGGTTGGCGGCGGCCGTGGCGTCGACGAGGGCGAGGGCGTCGCCCAGGAAGGTGCGGATCGCGGCCGCGTCCACGTCGCGCGTGCTGCCGGAGAGGCCGTCGCGGTAGAGCCCCTCGCGGTAGCGGCTGCCCGCCTGGCCGAGGGCGTCGACCACGTCCTTCCGCTCGGCGTCCGTCACGTCGCGCTCGGCGAGCGCGGCGAACCGCGAGAGCGCGCCGGCGACGTCCCCGAGGAGGTCGGCCACCTCGGTCGAGAGCGTCGCCGGGCCGTCCCCGAGGAGGTCGCGCAGGAACGCGAGGTAGCGGCGGACGGCGAACAGCGTCACCACCGAGATGCCGTTGCCCACGAGCGCGTTGTTGGCGTCGTTCCACTCGGGCCGCTGGGTGTTCATCCAGATGCCGCCGCCGGGGACGAAGTTGGTGAGCTTCGCCAGGAGCGGGACGAGCAGCTTCTCGGTGAGGGTGACAAGATGGACGTCGCCGCCGTGCCACAGCATCCGCCCGTCGGCGCCGACCGCCTCGATGCGTGCGTCGATGCGCTCCTGCTCGGCGTCGTCGTAGGCGACCGTGTCGTAGGGGTCGAGGAGCAGGGCGGCGTAGGGCGCGATCCGGTAGGGGACGTTGGCGTAGCTGAACCGCCGCTCGCCGAGCATCGCCCCGAGGCGGCCCGGGTCGTGGGCCTGAAGCTGCGCCAGCAGGCGGACCGAGTAGATGATCTGGTGGTCGCCCCAGTAGCCGATGTACGACCACGGGTTGTCGGGCTCGACGGTCTCCCAGTCGATGCCGCGGTCGGTGATCCGGTACGGGTTGTAGCCGTCGGCCGTGGACGCGTTGACGAACGTCGACACCATCCCCTCGAGGTAGCCGGGGAACGACCGGGCCAGCGCCTCCCAGTTCTGGAAGATGTCCCGCCAGTTGCCCTCGTAGCCGCGCACGACGTTGCCGTCCGCGTCGCGCGTCTGGATGTCGTAGTGGTTCCAGGGGCGGGAGGGGTCGCCGTGACGCCGGCTGAAGTGGAGCGGCAGGTACTGCGTCGCGAGCCGCCGGAGCTGCGCGCTGCCCTCGGCGGCCGCCTCGTGGAGGTCCTGCACCGAGACCGCCTCGGGGAGGGCGTCGAACCAGTCGGCGTGGGCCTCGGCCGCGGGGGCGTTGTGGTGGGCGACGTAGGCGCGCAGCGCCTCCCGGCGGACCGTGTAGCCGTCGTCGAAGACGCCGCCCCGCATGATGTTGAACAAGACGTTCATGCGGTGGCGCGCCGTCGCGAGGTCGTCGGCCGTGCCCTGCTCGCCGTCGGCGAGGCCGATGAGGGTCTGGAGCCGCTCGGCGCCCGCCTCGATGTCCTCGATGACGTTGTCCATCAACGTGTCGGGATCCGCCAGGGCTTGATCCATGGCCACGACGTCGGCGGCGTCCTGCTCGATGTCCGCGACGACGTGCCACACGCGAATGTCCGACGGTTCCAGCGCGACGGTGGCGTGGACGAGGTAGGCCCCGCGCTCGGCGCGCACCATCCGCTCATCCTCGACCTCGGCCCCGAGGCGGAAGGCGTCGAGCTGGCGCGACGAGAGGAGGACCGCCTCGGCGTCGAGGCCGGCCTGCCAGACGGTCGTCGCGCGCAGCGCCTCGCTCGGCTCGGCGCGGTCGACGGGGATCGCGCTCAGGGCGAAGATGCCGAGGCCGGAGTCGAGCCGCTCGCTCCGCTTGTAGGCGTTCGTGAGCACGCTCTGCGTGTCCTGCATCGCCCGGTCGATCCCGTACGGCATCAGGTCCTGCACGCCGTCGAGCACGCGGACCGCCACCGCCTCGGGGCCGTCGTTCAACAGCTCGGCCGAGCGGACGAACCCGTAGCGGTCGCTGGTCTCCCACGTCTGGGCGAAGGTCAGGCCGAGGTCGTCGTTCGTCTCCTCGAAGCGGAGCCGGTCGCCGCGGAGCGTCTTGGCGAGGCTCCGGCGGATTCGGTAGAGGCCTTTCTGGCGGTCCGAGAAGGGTTCCCACAGCTTCGGCGCGTCACCGCCGCGCGAGACGCGCAGAAGCGTCCGTCCGCCCGTCCGGTCCTGCGCCTCGTGGATGCGGTCGACGGTCTGGTAGGGGAACAGCGGCCGCTCGGGGCGCCCGCGCCCGGCCGAGAGCGACCCCAGGCTCGACGCGAACAGCCAGTGATCGGAGGCGCTCACGACCGTCGCGAAGAAGGGCGCCATCCGGTCGACGTTGTCGATCCGGTAGCAGCGCTGGCCGTCGATCTCGACGATCCCGCCCTCGACGGGCCGCTCGTTCTGGTGGAGAGAGGCGCCGGCGACGCGCACAGCAGACGTGACCTCGGTCATGTCGGGGCAGGAGATGGGGAAGGGGAGGGCAGACGACCGGCCCCGAGGCGGTGGCGCCCCGGGGTGTCCGGATGGGAGCGACTCCGGCGGGCGCTCAGCCCTCGACGTAGAACGGGATGTTGGCGTGCGCCGCGCTGCCCGCGCCGTCGTAGACGTTGACGAACAGGCGGTAGGCGCCGGGCTCGGTGGGCGCGGTGAGCGTCGCGTCGGCCGCGTCGGCGTCGGCCACGAGGTCCGGGATGACCTCCGGCTCGGGCTCGTCGTCGCCGCCCTCGCTCAGGACCGTCTGCTCGCGGCGGACGAGCCACTCGTAGCGGAGGCCGTCCGCCTCGGGGTCGGTCGCGGCGATCGAGGCGGGCACGGACGCGCCGGGCTCGAGGCGGACGTTGTCGGTCGCGAGCTGGCCGTCGAGCGTCGGCGCCTCGATGCGGGGCGCGCGGTTCGCGGGCCACTCGCCGGTCCAGACGTACTGCATCGCGTCGACCGACTCGGTCTTCTCGCCGGTCGGCATGAACATGCCATACCAGGTGGGCGTGCGCTCCTGCTTTTGGCCCCACAGGAAGACGTACGAGCCCATGAAGTTGGCCGAGTCGGCCAGGAGGGCGTCTTCGTAGCGGCTGCGGTAGAGGTCGGCCTTGACGGTCGAGGTGTTCTCGATGGGCGCCTCCCACGCGGTCGTGGCGACCTCCCAGTGGCCCGTCGCGCCCCACTCGGTGACCATGTACGGCCCGTCGTAGCCGGCCTCGTCGAGGCGGAGCTGGAGGTTCTCGACGTCGCCGTAGAACTGGACGCTGAGGAAGTCGAGCGCCGGCGCGCGGGCCTCGATCTCGCGCACGAGGTCGGCGCTGATGCCGGCCAGCATGGTGGTCGAGGGGTGGTTGCCGTCGACCTCCGCAATCATCTCGGCGATCCCGTTGACGGCGTCCCAGACGGCCGGGTTCTCGGCGCCCA
Organism: Bacteroidota bacterium; assembly: GCA_039024395.1. Taxonomy (GTDB): domain Bacteria; phylum Bacteroidota; class Rhodothermia; order Rhodothermales; family Rubricoccaceae; genus Rubrivirga. The sequence continues at coordinate 14,159 of JBCCQJ010000094.1, forward strand.
GGTTGAGCTCGTTGCCGATGCCCCACCCAAGGAGGGCGGGGTGGTCCTTGTAGCGCTCGACCTCGGCGCGGAGGCGGTCGAGCTGCTCGGCGACCGCCGCCTCGTCGTCGTAGTCGAAGTCGAAGACCCCCCGGCCCTCGCCCGGACGCTCGCGCGCGACCTCGAGGCCCATCATCACCATCAGGCCGGCGTCGAGCGCCTCGTCCAGGACCTCTTGGCCCGTCTGCTGGCCGTTGTCGGTCCGCCACGTGCGGAACGAGTTGCCCCCGTACTGCGCGAGCGCCTCGGGGTCGCCGAACTCGAGGCCGGCGCCCTCGACGAAGTATGGCTCGCCGTCGACCACGAGGCGGGTGGCCCCGTCGACCTGCTCGACGGTGACGGTGCGCGGCCCCTCGGCGGCGGCCGCCTCGGAGGGGGAGGCCGTCTCGGAGGGGTCGCCGCAGGCGGTGAGCAGAAGCATGACGGGCAGCAGGGCAGCCCCGAGGCGGACAGGCATGGCGAAAGAAGGCTTAGAGCTTGTCATGAACTGGACCGCCCAAAACAGAGCGGAATCGGCCGTCGGCTGTTCCCCTCTCTTCCACCGAGTCATCCCGGACTCCGATCCGGGATCCATGCGACGTCTGGGCAAGGTGGAGAGGGCGTATGGATTCC
>JBCCQJ010000095.1:0-14782 GCA_039024395.1 Bacteroidota bacterium
CGGATATGCGCGCCGTCCACGTCGGCGTCGGTCATGATGACGATCTTGTGGTAGCGGAGCTTCTCGTCCGAGAACTCGTCCGACCCGGCGGCGATCTGCACGCCGAGGGCCGTCACCATGTTCTTGATCTCCTCGTTGTCGAGGATCTTGTCGAGGCGGGCCTTCTCGACGTTGAGGATCTTGCCGCGCAGCGGGAGAATGGCCTGGAAGTGCCGGTCGCGGGCCTGCTTGGCGCTGCCGCCGGCCGAGTCGCCCTCGACGAGGTAGAGCTCCGACTCAGAGGGGTCCTTGCTGGCGCAGTCGGCCAGCTTGCCCGGCAGGCCGCCGCCACCGAAGGCGCTCTTGCGCTGGACCAGCTCGCGGGCGCGCCGCGCGGCGGTCCGCGCCTGGGCGCTCAGAATCACCTTCTGGACGATCGTCTTGGCCTCCTTGGGGTGGTCTTCGAGCCACTCGGCCAGCTTCTGGCCCACGAGGCTCTCGACGGCGCCCTGCACCTCGCCGTTGCCCAGCTTGGTCTTGGTCTGGCCCTCGAACTGCGGCTCGGCGACTTTCACGCTGAGCACGGCCGTGAGGCCCTCGCGGAAGTCGTCACCCGAGAGCGTGACCTTGGCCTTCTTGAGGAGGTCGTTGTTGTCGGCGTAGGCCTTGAGCGTGCGTGTGAGGGCGCGGCGGAAGCCCGAGACGTGCGTGCCGCCCTCGTGTGTGTTGATGTTGTTGACGAACGAGAGGACGTTCTCCTGGTAGCCCGTGTTGTAGCGCATCGCGAGCTCGACCGGCACGTCGGCGTCCTCGTCCTCGATGTGGATCGCGTCGTCGAAGAGGCTCTCGCGGGCCTCGTCGAGGTAGGCCACGAACTCGGCCAGGCCGCCCTCCGAGTGGTAGGTCTCGCTCCCCAGCTCGGGGTCGTCCTCGCGCTCGTCGGTGAGCGTGATCGTGATGCCCTTGTTGAGGTACGACAGCTCGCGCATACGCGCCGCGAGCGTGTCGAAGCGGTAGACGCGGTCGAGGAAGATGCCCGTGTCCGGCTTGAAGTGGACCGTCGTGCCAGTCCCCTCATCGGGCTCCATGTCGCGGACGCGCGTCAGCTCCTCGACCGTGTCGCCCTTCTCGAACGCCATCCGGAAGACGCCGCCGTCGCGCCGGACCTCCACCTCGAGGCGGTCCGAGAGGGCGTTCACGCAGCTCACGCCGACGCCGTGGAGGCCGCCCGAGACCTTGTACGTGTCCTTGTCGAACTTGCCGCCGGCGTGCAGCACCGTCATCACGACCTCGACGGCCGGCTTGCCCTCGGTCGGGTGCATGGCCACCGGGATGCCGCGGCCGTCGTCGGTGACCGAGATCGAGTTGTCCGCGTGGATGGTCACCGCGATCGCGTCGCAGTAGCCGGCGAGCGCCTCGTCGATCGAGTTGTCGACGACCTCGTAGACGAGGTGGTGCAGGCCGCGCACCCCCACGTCGCCGATGTACATCGCGGGCCGCTTGCGCACCGCCTCGAGCCCTTCGAGCACCTGGATGTTGCCCGCGCCGTACTCCTTGGGCGCCGCCGCCTCGAGGGCGCCGGCGGGCCGTGTCGGAGTCTGGCCATTCGGCGGCGTCGCGTTCTCGTGAGGGGCCTGCGGGGAGGTCGTGTCAGACATCAGTCGGGGGGCTGAATGCGGGCGCCAGAGGCGCGCACCGAGGCGGTCGTCCAATCGGCCAAATTTACGGCCGGACGCTGAGAAAAACCGTGTTTTCTGAACGAACGGCGCCTCTCCAGATTGCCTCACCGCCCGCCTCGGGGCGTGCCGCGGGCGCCTTCCCCGGGGCGTCTAGGCAAGCGCGTCCCCGAGGCGGTCGCGCCAGTCGGCGAGGCGCGCCGTGAACCGGTCCAGGCCGGCTTCGAGGTCGTCGGCGTGGGCGTGGCGGGCCGCCTCGGCGGCGAGGACGCGCGTGTCCTCCACGAGGGCGTCCTCCACGGCCGGGTAGAGGCTCATCAGCTTCTGGTGCGCCCGGCCGAGCGTCTGCGCCGCGTCGTCGAGCAGGAGCCGGTCCTCGAAGGCCTGCGCCAGCGCCGCCGCCTCGGCGTCGGGCGCGCCGGCCACGACGCGCAGGCGCAGCCGCACCACGAACTCCGAGACCCGGTCTCCGAGGCGGGCGAGGTCGATGCGGACCGGCGCCTCGGGCTCCTGCTCGGACGCGTCGCGGCCCATGCGGCGGTCGTCGACCGCGCGAGCCGCGTTGACGGCGGCGCGGGCAGCCGCCACCAGGGCGACGGCGTGGAACGCAGGAGCAGGGAACGTGTGGTCACGCATCGGTCGAGGCGCCGCCTCGGGGATGCGAGACTGCGCGTTGTGTGCTACACGTCGAGGTAGCGGAGGAAGGCCGCCGCGCGCGCTTCGATGTCGTCCTGCGCCTCGTCGAACACGGCCACCACGCGGTAGTCGTAATGCGCCATCAGGTGCCGCACGCGCGCCGTGTCGGTCACGTTCAGCTTCAGCGTCACCCGCACGCGGCCCGCGCCGGGGTCGTCCTCGGTTGAGACCGACAGAATCCGGACCCCGTTCTGCTCGATGATCTGCGCCACCTGCCCGAGCGAGAAGTCGGCGCGCGCCACGTCGAGCACGACGATCGCACCCGGCTCCTCGGTCGCCAGCATGTGGGCGAGCTGCGCGAACACATCCTGGCGGACCACCAGGCCCGCGTAGGCCCCGTCCTCGGCCACGACCGGAAGCACGCTCAGGCCGTGCTGGCGCAGCAGGTGCGCAGCATCGAAGACGTGCGTGTCGAGGCCAATCGACACCGGCGCGCCCGCCATGAGGGCGCCGAGCGGCGCGTCGGGCTCGGGGTGCTCGCGCAGAGCCACCTCGGCGACGATCGAGTCGAGACGCCCCTCGGGGTCCAGGACCGGAAGGTGCGCCACGTGCGCCTCCGCGAGGTCCAGGAGCGCCTCGCCGACGGTGTCGTCGGTCGAGAGGGCGTCGAGCGAACTGAGGAGGGTTGCGACGGTCATGGATCTGTGGGGGACGACCGGATGGATCAAAGCTACCGCGGTCACGAGGTCTAGACGCGCAAGTCCCGTTCCAGGTGACGCCGTCCAGGTGCGAATTCCGACGACTCAGCCCGGCTCCGTGTACAGCGGCCCCGAAACGCCGGATCTCCGGGGGAGATCCGGGAGCGGCCGGTGCGGCAACCGGGCTATGCCGCACGCGGCGGCGCAGAATCGTCTGCCAGGTCGGCCGGTGTGGCCGCGCCGTCGCCGGAGGCGTCGACGCCCAGCCAGCGGAGGCCGCCGTACGCCTCGAGCATCCGGTCGAGATCGGGCGCGTTCTTCGTCGAGGCCCGGAACCGGAGCCGGACGACGGGCACCGCCTCGGCGGAGGCGTCGAAGGCGTCCTCGGCGAAGCCGACCTCCTCGGCGAGCACCTCGGCGACGCGGTGGACGTGCGCCCGCGCCTTCGGCTTGGCGACGGGCAAGAGCGCCGTCCGGTCGACGTAGTCCGCCTCGACGAGGGCGAGCGTCCGCGCCCGGAGCTCGTCGAGGCCGATGCCACGCGCGGCCGAGATGAAGACGGCCTCGTCCTCGTGCGTCGCCCGGAGCTGGCCCAGGAGGCCGCGGTCGTCGAGCGCGTCGACCTTGTTGAACACCATCAGCGTCGGCTTGTCGAGCGCGCCCAGCTCTTCGAGCGTCTCGTTGACGACGCGGATGTGGTCCTCGGCGTTCGGGTGCGTCACGTCGACGACGTGGAGCAGCAGGTCGGCCTCGCGGACTTCGTCGAGCGTGCTCTTGAAGCTCTCGACGAGGCTGTGCGGCAGCTTCCGGATGAACCCGACCGTGTCGGCCAGCAGGACCGGCTTGTTGGTGTCGAGCTGGACCTGCCGCGTCGTCGCGTCGAGCGTGGCGAAGAGGCGGTCTTCGGCGAACACGCCCGCCTCGGAGAGGGCGTTCATGAGCGTGCTCTTGCCGGCGTTGGTGTAGCCGACGAGCGCGACGCGCGTCTGGTCGGCGCGGCCCTTGCGCTGGGTCGTCCGCTGGCGGTCGATCTTGGCGAGCTGGTCCTTGAGGACCGCGATCCGCTTGCCGATGAGGCGGCGGTCGGTCTCGATCTGCGTCTCGCCCGGCCCTCGCATCCCGATGCCGCCCTTCTGGCGCTCGAGGTGGGTCCAGGCGCGCGTGAGGCGGCTTCGGAGGTACTCGAGCTGCGCCAGCTCGACCTGCGCCTTGGCCTGGGACGACCGCGCGCGATTGGCGAAGATGTCCAGGATGAGGCCCGAGCGGTCGACCAGCTTGATCTCGTTGGCCTCCGACTTGAGCGCCTTCTCGAGGTTACGGATCTGGACCGGCGAGAGGTCGTCGTCGAACACGACGAGGTCGGCCCGGTGGCGCTCAACCGCGCTCCGGAGCTGCTCCACCTTCCCCTTGCCGATGTAGGTCGCCGACTGGATGCGCGGCAGCGACTGCGTCACGCGCTGGGCCGTGTCGGCGCCGGCGGTGTCGGTCAGCAGCTCCAGCTCGTCGAGTCCGTCGCGGAGGTCGTTGGGCGTGGTGTCGGGCGTCTGCACGCCGACGAGAATGGCTTTCTCGCGCGTGCTCAGGGTCGTGGCAGCCAAAAGCAGATCGGGGGTCCGGGGAAGCCCGCTCGTGCGGGCCGTCTGTAACGCGCTGCAAGGTAGGATGGTCTCCGTGGAGACCCCGTCCGGGTGTGGAGAATTCAGGACGTTCCCGACGGCGGCCCGCCCCGAGCCGAGCTGCGCGCTCCGTGGGGACGGGCACGCCGCCTCGGGGCGAGGAGACCGCGGACCGCCGACCGTGGCCTCGTAGCAGGACGACGGACGACAGACCGCGGACGACGGTCAGAGGGCCTCGGGACCGACCGCCTCGGTGAGCCACCGTCTCCTCCCCTCAGCGTGGGCAGGGTCCGGGGGGCGACGAATCGACCGCCTCGGTGTCCATCGGTCTCGATGCCCGTCCCCGAGGCGGCGGCCCTCCGAGGCGGCCCTGTTCATCTTCCCGAGGCCGACGGGTGCCGCGTCAAGCGCTCCGGCGGGGCGGTGACCTCCGCGCAGACCTGCCTGGAAGCGCGTCGGTGGCTATCGTGGGGCGGCATGCACCCTTCCCGTGTTCCTCTGGCGGACCGTCTGCATCGATCTGCCCTCGTGCTTCTGATCGCCTGCGCGGCGTGCACCTCGCCAGCGGGTCCGGCCGAGACCGACACGCGTCCCTTGGCGGACTCGCTCGGCCCGTTTGTGCCCGCGCTCGGCGGCCCGTACGACACCGTCCACGTCCGCGAGTGGACCGATGCGGACGGGCTGCCAACGCCCGTCATGAACATCACCCATGCTCCAGACGGATCGATCTGGGCCACGACCGAACAAGGCGTCGCTCGGTTTGACGGGCAGTCGTTTCGGGTGTTCACCGACGCGAACACGCCCGCGCTTGCCACGAGCGACCTCCTCGGGCTGTTCGTCACCGACGACGGCGACGTGTGGGTCGGCGACCGGGAACGCCGGGCGTACCGGTACCGGGACGGCACATGGAGACGCTTCGACCTCGACGCGGCTCTGACGAAGGGGCGATGGGTCCGAGGGTTCGCAGAAGGGGCCGACGGGACGATCTGGGCAGCCACCGGGCAGGGCAGCGTCGCCCGGTTCGACGGGGAGCGCTGGACCGCGCACTCGCAACGGATCCGCAACCGGTGGTCACCGCTCGTGGCGGATGGCGACGGGACAGTGTGGACCCTTCTTCCCGACAACCGGGTAGCCCGGTGGACCGGGGAACGGTTCGAGGCGGCGCCAGGGTTCGCCGACATCGTCCACGCGGATGCGACGGCGGACGGGCTCGTCGTGCAGCGTCGCCGTGGGACGGCCGAGGACGGTCGAGGGCTGTTCGACGTGTTCGACCTCCAGGGCACAATGCTGGGGAGCTATGCCTCCGACGTGCCCATGATCGTCCGTTTGGTCGACCGGGCGGGCAGGCTGTGGCTCCATCCCCGAGAGACGCTCCGGACCGGTCAACTGTACGTCGTCGACGGCGAGGAGGTCGTGTATGCGTTCGCGCCAGCGGGCACCTCGGACCTCGAGGGCGTCGTTGAAGACGCGCACGGGTCCGTGTGGATCACGGCCAGGAACCGAGGGCTCTTCCGGTTGAGCGCGACGGCGTTCGATGTGTTCCAATCGGAGGTCCCGTCGTTGACGATGGTGGCAACAGCCTCCGTGACCCCCGACGGGTCTGTTGTCGTCAGTCCGCAGCAGAGACGGTCCGGCACCCACATCGCGACGATTGGACGCGCGGGCATGGCAATGGATGCCTTCCAGATCGATGTCTCCGCGCTGGACAACCCCCGGCACGCGCGCGACGGCCTTGTCCGCGCGGGGCACGTGATCGCCGATCCCTCCGGGCAGCGCTGGGGCGTCGCCGGCTCGCTCGTGTTGAGGTTCACGGGCGAGCGCGCCGGGGTGGCAGCGCAGGCTCCGGACCTGGTGACCGCCACGTTCTCGGACCGAGCGGGCGAGGTCTGGGTGGGGACCCGAGGCGGGCAGATGGGCCGCCTCGATGTCGCAGCCGGAGCCCTGACGGTCACGGATGCGATCTCAGACGAGGTGTGGGCCATTCGGCGGACGGCGGATGGGCGGCTCTGGGCGGGCGGAGACAGGGGGCTGGCGGTGCAGACGCCTGACGGGGGATGGCAGGTTGTGACGGACACCCTGTCGGTTCGTGCCCTGCACGAGGAGCCAGACGGGACCCTCTGGATGACCACCAACGGTCAGGGACTCGTTCGCCTCAAGGACGGGGACGCACGCGCGCTCCGCATCGGCGACGGCCTCCCGACAGAGCGCCTCTCCCTCCTTTTGGTCGACCGCCTCGGGTTCGCGTGGATCGGCGCGGGCCGGGCGCTGCTGCGTCTCCGGCTCGCCGACGCCAGCGGGTTTCTCGACGGCATCGGGCCGCCGCCGTCGGTCACGAGCATCCCCGCCTCTGCCGGGCACGGGGGCGTGAGCCGATGGGCCCGCCGGGCCTCCATTACCGACGACGGCGCCCTCTGGGTTCCCTCGATGCGGGGCATCGCGCGGATCGACCCCGTCGCGTTTGCGCACCAGCATGCCGTAGCGGCGCCCGTCCTGGTCGACGCTATCCGGACCGAAGACGGCACGGCGTTCCACCCGGCGGAGGGTCTCGAGCTGCCGCCCGGCGCGCGCCAGGTCGAGATCGACTACACCGCAACCGACCTGCTGGCGCCCGACCTGGTGCGCTTTCGGACGCGCCTGGACGGACACGACGACGGCTGGGTGGATCGCGGGGCCGAGCGCCAGGTCACCTACGGCGGGCTCGGCCCGGGCGCGTACACGCTCCACGTCCAGGCGATGAACGCCAGCGGGGCCTGGGGCGAGGCGGTCGCGGCACCGGCGTTCGTGGTGCCGCCGCGCGCGTGGGAGACGTGGCCATTCCGCGGGCTGGCGCTGCTCGCGCTCGGCGGCCTGCTCGCCGTGGCCTACAGCGGCCGCGTCCGGTCGCTTACGGAGCGTCAGCGGGTGCTGGGCGCGCTCGTGGCCGAGCGCACGGCAGACCTCGAGGCGGAGAAAGAGACCGTCGCTGCGCAGGCTCGGGACCTGGCTTCCCTCAACGAGGCCAAGACGCGGCTGTTCGCCAACGTCAGCCACGAGTTCCGCACGCCGCTGACGCTCACGTTGGGGCCCCTCGACGATGTCCTCTCGGAGATGCACGGCCCGATCACACCGCAGACGCGCGCGCAGCTCCACCTGGCCCGGCGCAACGCAGACCGCGTGCTCGACCTCGTGGAACAGATCCTCGACGTGTCGCGCATGGAGTCGGGCGAGATGGAACTCGTGCGACAGGCCCTCGACCTCGGCTCGTTCGTCGAGACGCTTGCCGAAGGTGTCCGGCCGCTGGCCGACCGGAAGGCCATCGACCTGTCGGTCTCCGTGCCGGCTGGCCCGACGCCGGTCTCCGCAGACCCCGTTCTCGTGGAGAAGGCCCTCGCCAACCTGATCTCGAACGCGCTCAAGTTCACCCCTGCTGGCGGCACGGTCCGCGTGTCGCTGTCGGCCACCGACGGCGCCGCCTCGGTGTCGGTGCGCGACAGCGGCCCCGGCATCCCCGAGGCGGACCTCCCGCACGTGTTCGACCGCTTCTACCAGGCCGCGCGGTCGGACCGCCCCGCCGAGCCGGGGACGGGCATCGGGCTAGCGTTGGCCCGGGAGGTCGCCGACCTCCACGGGGGCCTGCTGGCGGTCGAGAGCGAGGAGGGCTTCGGCAGCCTGTTTACACTCTCGCTCCCCTTCGAGGCGGTCCCCGAGGGCGCGCTTGTCACTCCGACGGCTCCACCAGTGGCTGCACTGTCCGAGGCGGTGGCTCAGCCGCCATCAGACGACGGGACGACGGCGGACCGAACGACCGTGCTCGTGGTCGAGGACCACGGCGACGTGCGCGCCCACGTCCGCCAGCACCTCGCGCCAGAGTACCGCGTCCTGGAAGCCGTTGACGGGGTCGAGGGTCTCGAGTGCGCGCGCGCCCACCTGCCCGATCTCGTCCTCTCGGACTTGATGATGCCTCGGATGGACGGCATCGCGCTGTGCCAGGCGCTCAAGGCGGATCCTGACACGGCGTTCATCCCGGTCGTGCTGCTGACCGCGCGCGCCGCCGTCGAAGACCGCCTCGGGGGCCTGGACAGCGGCGCCGACGACTACCTGACGAAGCCCTTCGACGTGCGCGAGTTGAAAGCCCGCGTCGAGAACCTGATCGCCGGCCGGCGCCGCCTCCGCGACCTGCTCGCAGAGCCACCTCGGGGTGACGGTGCCCTGCGCGCGACCACCATCGAGGCGGTGTCCTCGGACGATGTGTTTCTGAGCGCTGTCCGCGACGCGATTGAAGCGCACCTGTCCGATGAGGCCTTCAGCGTCGAGCGGCTGGCGCGCGAGGTGGGCGTGAGCCGGGCGCACCTGTACCGCCAGCTACGAGATCTCGACGGGCGGTCGCCGTCGGAGATCATCCGGACGCTGCGGCTGGAGCGGGCTGCACAGCTTCTCGAGGCCGGCGCTGGAACGGTCAGCGAGGTGGCCTACGCGGTCGGGTTCAAGAGCGTCTCGCACTTCTCCAACACGTTCGCCGCCCACGTCGGCTGCCGCCCCTCGGTGTACCCGGAGAGCGCGTAGGCGGGCCCATGCGCAGGGGGTTCCGTCTCGTGCGTCCGCGTGTCATGTGACGAGGGCGCACGGCGCTGAGACGCTGGCGCATGGTGGCGAGGCGGCGCGTCTGGCAGGTTCGGCGCCATGCCGGATCGCCCCTCACCGTCTCCGTGGACCCTCCTCGTCGTCGACGATGACGACGACATGCGCCTCTACGTCCGGGGGTGCCTCGACGGGCTTGGAACCGTCCGCGTGGTCGAGGCCGGAGACGGGCGCGAGGCCTTCCGGATTGCGCAGGCGCTGATCCCCGACCTCGTCCTGGCCGACTGGGCCATGCCGCGCCTCGACGGCAACGGGCTGTGCCGGGCGCTCCGCGCCGACCCGGCCACGGCAGGGATTCCGCTCCTCCTGATGACCGGCCTGAGGGGGCCGCCGGCGTGTGCGGACGGGGTCATAGCCAAGCCCTTCAACGCATCGGTGCTTCGCGACCACGTGCAGCGCCTCCTACATCCCCCTCCCACACTCTCATGATTCGACTCTACGCCACCCTCCTCGCCCTCGCCCTGGTCGCACCGACCGCCAGCGGGCAGAACCTCAACAGCGTCGTCGAGGCGTACGTCTGGGGCAATCAGCCGACCGCTGCGTCGTACACGCCGAGCCCCACGTTCTCGTACAACGTATCCGGTGAGGCCAACACGGCCACCCGCACCGACGTGGGGCGCTACACGATCACGCTGAACGGAATCCCCGATCTCCGAAACGGCAACCGGGGCAACGTCCAGATCTCCAGCTACGGGTCCAACGCCGTCTGCGTGACCGGCGGCTGGGACAGCGACCCCCGGCAGATTCGGGTGATCTGCCGAGATCCCGCGACAGACACGCCGGTCGACTCGCGCTACACCGTCCTCTACACCCGTGCCTCGGGCGCGTCTCCGGACGTTGCCTATACGTTCCCCAATCGGACCGACGGCTCGTCGCATACCCCCAACACGCTCGTCTCGAACACGCCGGGCGGAGGAACCATCTCGGCGTACACCCTCGGAAGTGCCTCGGAGATCGCCGTGATCGAGTTTCCAGGCTTCTCCACCTCGACGGCCAACGACGACTCGGGGCACCTCCAGCTCACCGCGGGGGGGACGACCTCGACGGGCGGAGCCGCCCGCTGCAGCGCCGGGGGGTTCACCACCTTCACGAACGGCGTCCTCGCGACCAACACGTTCTGCGCGGGGGCCAACGCCGCACCCCTCTTCGCGCGGTACTCGGCGCTCTACCTCAGGGCAGGGTCTTCGAACGGAGGCCCGGCGTTCGCCTACGTCCATGCCAACAACGCGACGGCGGCGAGCTACACCCCGTCCTCCAACCGAACGTTCTCGCAGAACGGCGGCGCGGTCCGTCCTGCGCGGACGGGGACCGGAGTGTACACGATGACGTTCGAGGGGCTCGGCGGGCGCGGCGTCTCGGGCGGCCATGCACAGGTCACCGCGTTCTCGCAAACCGGGGGGTACTGCACGATTCGGTCGTGGGGCAGCGGCACCGACGATGTGCTGGTCAACGTCGATTGTTTCGATGCCTCGGGCGCGCCCGCTGACCAGGAGTACCTGCTCCTGTTCTCGTGGCCGAACAATGTGGTCAACGCGGTGTCGGCGGAGGCTGGACCCAACGATGCCGCGCTCGCACTCTCGGTTGCCGGGCCGAACCCGACGGCGGACCGGACCGCGTTCGACATCTCGCTCGCGCAAGCCGGAGTCGTTCGCGTCGCCGTGGTGGATCTCCTCGGGCGCGAGGTCACAGTCCTCGCAGACGGCCCTCTCGGGGCCGGCACGACGCGGCTCGACCTCGACGCCTCGGCCCTACCGGCGGGGGTCTACATCGCCCGCCTCGTGGCAGCCGGGCAGGCGCGGACGCTCCGGTTCACCGTCGTTCACTAAGCCTCGGCGTCGGGACGGCACAGCGGCTCCCGGTCCCCTTTGCGAGACCGGGAGCCCGCCTCGGGGAGCCGCCTCCCGTCCTGGCCTACGCTGCCACCGCCTCGGGGGCGCGCCAGCGCACGGTCAGGAGCGTCTCGGCGAGCAGGCACAGGAGCGCGAGCGCCAGGAAGACGGTCCAGAGGGCCACGCCGCGCTCCTCCCCGCCGATGCCCGCCGCCGCCGCGTCGAGCACGCGGACCGGCCGGCCCGTCGCCTCCCCGAGGCGGCGCGCGGCCTCCTCGGGGGCCAGCGCCGCCGGGTCCGACTCGCGGGCGTCCTCGTTGACGGCGACCACGCGCAGCACCCGGTCGCCCTGCGTCACGCGGTAGAGTCCCGCCTCGGCGACGGCGTCGTCGACGTCGAGGACCACGCCGCCGGGGACCGTCCGCTGGAGCGGCGTGATCGCGCTGCCGTCCGGCCCCACGAGGCGGAGCGGCTGGCCGGCGTCGACGCCCTCGACGCGGACCGTTCCGCCCTCGCGGACGCGCAGCTCACCCGTGTCGGCCACCGACGACCCGGCGGCGAGGTACGCGGCGGCCCGGTACATCAGCGGCACGAAGAGGCCGCGCTGCGGGAGGTCGCTCCACGTCGGGTCGGGCGCGACGCCGAACAGGAGCACGCTGCCCTCGCCGCGGCGGATCTCGTGGAGGAGCGGCGGCCCGGCCTGCGTGCCGATCAGCGTCGCCTCGTCGCCGCCTCGGGGCCGGTACTGCGCGATGCGGCGGATGTCGGGCTGCTCCAGCGTCGGCCGGCTCGCGTCGAAGACGCCCGCGAAGAGTGGGTGGTCGGTATCCGCGTCGGTCGTCGTGCCGAGGCTTGCGTCGCCGTCCCCGAGGAGGCCGTCGATCGGACCGCCGCCAGCGGCGCGGAGCAGCGGGTTGAGGGCCGCCGCCTCGGTGCCCGGGAAGGCGAGCATGCCGCCGCCCTGCGCGACAAACGCTTCGAGGCGGGCCACGTCGGCCCCGAGGCGGGCCGGGCCGACGAGCACGACGACGTCGACCGGGTCGAGGTCGGCGCTGCCGAGTGCGCCCTCGGCGATCTCGTCGAGGGCGAGGCCGCCCTCCTCGGCGGCGACGCCGAGGGCGAGCGTGACGAGGTCGGCGCGGGCGCCGTCGCCGCGGACGACGAGGACGCGCGGCGGCGGCGGCACGCGGAGCGCGAAGAAGCGGCGGTCGTCCCACTCGGCGCCGTCGGCCTCGAGGCGGACCTCCCCGCCGACCCACCCGCGCGCGGGCGGTGTGACGGTGAACGGAACGGCCACGGGCTCGCCCGGTACCAGGTCAACGGCCGTTTCGGCCACGCGCTGGCCGTCGAGCAGGAGCGACGCGCCGATCGTCGCCGTCTCGCCGCCGTAGCGGACGACCGTCGCCTCGATCTGCACCGGCCGGCCGGGCTCGACGATCCGGCTCACGATCTCGATGCCGGTCACCGCCGTGTTCGTCTGCGCCCGCGCCCCGAGCGGCAGCAGCGCCACGTCGACGTCGTCGGGCAGGCGCGCGCTCGCCGAGTCGGTGAAGGTGGCCGCCTGGAGGTCGCTCACGACGACGACCTCGCGGCGCGGGTGCGCGGCGCCCTCGAGCACGCTGGCCGCGCGGGCCACGGCCGACGTCAGCGGCTCCGCTCCCGAGGCCGCCTCGGTGGCGGCGACGGCGTCGAGGGCCGGGCCGGGCGTCGTGAACGGGACCGGCCGGTACTCGGGCGGGGCGGCCGTCGGCAGGACCGTCCGCTCGTCCCCCGAGGCGGTCGCCTCGACGACGGCGGCGCCCACGTCGCGGGCCTGATCCAGCAGCGCGCCCTGCGCGTCGCGGAGCGTCATCGAGCGGCTGTTGTCGACGACGAGGGCGAGGCTCCGCGCGGCGCCCGCCTCGAAGGCCGCCGCCTCGGTGTCGAGCGTCGGCCGCGCGAAGGCGAGGACCAGGAAGATGATCGCGAGCGTCCGCAGCGCCAGCAGCAGCCACTGCCGGATGCGGACGCGCCGCATGGCCGTCGCCTCGACCTCGCGCAGGAACCGGAGCGTGGGGAAGTCGACGCGCTCGGGCCGGCGGAAGTTGAAGAGGTGGACGATGATCGGGATCGCCGCCGCCGCCAGGCCGAGGAGGACGAGGGGGTTGAGGAACGCCATGACGGGCGAACGTAGCGACAGCGTCAGTCGCGCGCGTGGTCGATCTGGTCGATCTCACTCACGAACGGAATCCACTTCTCGTCCGCCTCGGGGCCGTCCACGAGGCGGACCTCCAGCGGCACGCCGCCGAACAGGGCGCGGAGATCGGTCGAGACCGCCTCGGGGCGAACGGGGCCGGCCACCCGGAGGTCGAGCGTGCATGCGCGGTCGGCGCGCTGGACGAGGCGGTGCTGCGCGAGCGGGTACGCCCGCAGCACGCGCGACACGTCGACCGGGTTGACCAGGCCGCCGCTCGCCGACCGAAACTCGACCGGCCTCCGCCCCTCCAGATCGACCAGCCTCGGAGCCGACGAGCCGCACGGGCACGGGCCGTAAGCCATCGAGGCGGTGTCGCCGGTCCGGTAGCGGAGCAGCCGCAGCATCGGGTTGCGGCCGCCCGTGACGGTGACCTCGCCGCGCACGCCGGGCGGGCACGGCCGGCCGTCGGCGTCGACGACCTCGACGTAGACGGTCGGGTCGAGGACGTGGTGCCCCTGCCCGGCCGGGCACAGGACGGCGATCGGCCCGACCTCGTTCATCGAGTACCACTCGAACACGGGGCATCCGAAGCGCTCCCCGAGGCGGCGGCGGAGTCCATCCGAGAGCGAAACAGCAGTTGACACGAGCGCCTCGGGGTGGAGGTCGGCGTCGAGGTCGAGGAGGGTAGCGAACGAGAGCGGGTCGCCGGTCAGGAGCGGCGGGTCGAACGCCTCGAGGTAGGCCGGCGCGTGGGCGGCCTCGCGCCAGCCCGCCGGGTCGAGGTTCACCTTCACGTGCCCGGCGCCGCCCCAGACGGTCAGCACCGAGGCGTGCTGGATCGTCTCGGCCTGCGCGCAGACGAGCGCGTTCGCCATCCGGTTCGGTTCTGGGCGCCACGGCACGTCCCACAGCGCAAACGCCCGCTCGAGCAAGAGCTGGTAGGCCGACGCGCCGACGGGATGGTTCGGAATCAGGATCGGGTGGCCGGTCGTCCCCGAGGTGGAGTAGATGACCATCCGGTCGAGGTCGGCGGCGTCGGGCACGAACGCCGGCGTGCGGCGGACGAGGTCCTCGCGCGAGAGCGTCGGCAGGTCGGCCCAGGTGCGGACGATCTCGGAGGCCGTCTCAGGGAGGTGCGCGGCGAGGTGCGGCACGCGGGCGCGCTCGCGGAGCAGCCGTGCGACGACCGTCTCGGGGATCTCGCCCGGCCCCGAGGCGGGCTCGGCCGCAAGGTCGGCGCGCATGGCGTCGAGGACGGGCAGGTCGGCGGCCACGAGGCGGTCGCCGCAGGTGTAGTTCCACCGCGGGGCGGCCGGGTGCTGCTCCATGCGGCGCAGCAGGACGTCGCCCGCCTCGGTGAGGAGTGGGGCGTGCGCGCGGTAGCCGGGGCGCGGGTGGCTCATCCGAACGCGCAGCTTTGAAGTCCTCGTCCCGGCCAGGAGAGAACCCGCGTGGCGGACCGAACCGAGCACGCCACCTCGGAGCCGAAAGGCCAACCATCATGATCTCCCCCTCCCAGCGGGAGGGGGCGGGGGGGAGGGCGACGAATCCACCG
>JBCCQJ010000096.1:0-14770 GCA_039024395.1 Bacteroidota bacterium
CGTCGCGGAGCCAGCGGAGGGCGGCCACCCCGTAGACGACCCCGCGCACCGCCGCGCCCCGGACGGACGCCGACGCCCCGACGATCTGCGACATCTCGACGAGCTCGTCGAAGTCGTCGAGCACGGCGATGCGGCCGCCGTAGACCTCCGACAGGTCGGCGAGGGTCGACGCGTAGCGGTGGAAGTCGCTGAACGAGAGCGCCGGCCCGAGCGCCGGCCGGATGTCGATCAGCAGCGGCGCGCCGGGCGTGAGCCGCGGGGCGGCCTCGCGGAGGATGCGGCTCCCGTCCTCCGGTGCGCTCTCCCCAGAGACCGTCACCGTGACGATGCCCTCGGTGTCGGTGATCTCAAACGAAGCCATGATGTGGAGGCGCCGACGGTGCAGGAAGGTAGGGCTTTCACCGAAGCCGGTCGGCCCGGCCCCGAGGCGGGCGCTAATCTCCGCCCGCACCGCCCTCCGCCTCGTGGACTACGATCCGGTCAAGGACCGCCTCGGCGACTTCTTCTGGGCCTCGCCGGCCCGGACGAAGGCGTTCTACCGCTTGCTCGACACCGTCTTCCTGCGGTCGTGGTACGTCCGCCGCGCGCTGCGGCGCCACGTCGAGGCCTCCGGCGGGCGGCCCCTCCACGTGCTCGACGCCGGCACCGGCTTCGGACAGTATGCCTACTGGCTGGTCGACACGTTTCCCAACGTGCGCGTCACGGCCGTCGACGTGAAGGACGACTACCTGCGCCGCGCGCAGGCCTTCCTGGCCCAGACGCCCTACGCCGACCGCGTCGCCTTCGAGCGGGCCGACCTCACACTGCCGCTCGAGTACGCGGGCGAGTTCGACCTCGCGCTGTCGGTCGACGTGATGGAGCACATCGAAGACGACCGGGCGGTCTTCCGGCACGTCGGCGCCGCGCTCAAGCCGGGCGGCGTCTTCCTCGTCAACACGCCGAGCGACCAGGGCGGCTCGGGCGTCACCGAGGCGGGCGACGAGAGCTTCATCGGCGAGCACGTGCGCGACGGCTACCCGGTCGCCGAGCTGCGCGAGAAGCTCGAGACGGCGGGCCTGGAGGTGACCGACACCGAGTACACCTACGGCCCGGCCGGCTCGGCGGCGTGGCGCCTGCTGGTGAAGTGGCCCATCCAGGCGCTGAGCGCGAGCCGCCTCGCGGCGCCGCTCGTCGGGCTGTGGTACCTCGGGGCGGGGCCGGTGGGGCTGGCCCTCAACGCGGTCGACGTGCGGCGCGACAACACGACCGGCACCGGCCTGCTGATGACGTCCCGCCGGCCCGACGCCGGCGCCTGAACGCACGGCGGGCCGGCCCCCCCGAGGCGGCCGGCCCGCAGCGATCCAGGATCAGACCTACTCGAAGCGGACGAGGACGGCCTCGCCGCTCTCGGCGGCCAGGTCGGCGGCGTCGCCGAAGGCCTCGACGACCGCCTCGGTGTCGGCCTCGGGCGCGATGGCGATGTCCTCGGCGTCCTCGTCGAGTGCCGCTGAGCCGTCGGCGCAGGTCACGGTGATGTGCATCGGGGTGACGATCCCGAACGTGATGGCGCTGACGACCTGGTTGAGGAAGCTGAGCTGCGTCTCGACCATGGCGACGCCGTTCGGGCACCGCTCCATCGTTTCGACGGTCGGGGGCGGGATGAGCCCGTAGATGAAGCCGAGCGCCCACGGCTGATCGATCTGGACCATGCTCGGCGTTTGGCCGGTCTCGATCTTGGCGTGGTAGCAGCCGGGCAGCACGATGAGAGCGGCCAGGGCCAGCGGAAGAAGGGTGCGCATGGGTAGCGGAGTGGGGAGAGAGAGCCGCTAGATACCCGAAGAACCGCACAGGTTCAACACGCCATAGCCAAGCCTCAGACTTCAGCCGCTCCTCTCGTCACTGAGGCGGCCACCTCGGTGTCTGGCGGCGACGCTCGTGACCCGAGGCGGCGGCTTCGGGGTTTGTGAAAGCCTGCGCGGCGGCCAGAAACCGGGCCGCCCCGAGGCGGCGGTCCCGTAGCTTGCGGAGCGAGCGTCCACCCCTCCGCCTCGATGCCCGCCTCCCCGCCCGTCAAGTTCCTGTTCGTGACCGGCGGCGTGACGTCGTCGCTGGGCAAGGGCATCGTCTCGGCCAGCCTGGGCCGGCTGCTCGAGGCGCGCGGCCTGCGGGCGACGATCCAGAAGTTCGACCCGTACATCAACGTCGACGCGGGCACGATGAACCCGTTCGAGCACGGCGAGGTGTACGTCACCGACGACGGCGCCGAGACCGACCTCGACCTGGGCCACTACGAGCGCTACCTCGGCGTGCCGATGTCGCAGGCCAACAACGTAACGACCGGCCGCGTGTACTCGGGCGTGATCGCCAAGGAGCGCGCCGGGGCCTACCTCGGCAAGACGGTCCAGGTGGTGCCCCACGTGATCGACGAGATCAAGGGCTGGATGCGGCGCCTCGCCGAGACCGGCGACTACGACGTCATCATCACCGAGGTGGGCGGCACGGCGGGCGACATCGAGAGCCTGCCCTACCTCGAGGCCATCCGCCAGATCTCGCTCGAGGAGAGCCGCGCGAACACGGCGCTGATCCACCTCACGCTGGTGCCCTACCTGGCCGCGGCCGGCGAGCTGAAGACGAAGCCGACCCAGCACTCGGTCAAGACGCTCCAGAGCTACGGCCTCCAGCCCGACCTCCTGGTGTGCCGCACCGAGCACGAGTTGCCCGACGACGTCCGCCGCAAGATCGCCCTCTTCTGCAACGTCCGCCCCGAGGCGGTGGTCGAGAGCCGCGACGCGGAGTCGATCTACGAGGTGCCGCTCCTCCTCCGCGAGCAGCGCTTCGACGACGTCGTGCTCGAGCGCCTCGGCCTGACCGACGCCCTCGCCCGAAACCCGGCCGACGACCTCGGCGACTGGGTCGATTTCCTGCGCCGGCTCAAAAACCCCGAGGGCAAGGTGACGGTCGCCCTTGTGGGCAAGTACGTCGAGCACCAGGACGCCTACAAGTCGATCTCGGAGAGCTTCCTGCTGGCCGGCGCCCGCAACGGCGTCCAGGTCGAGGTGCGGAGCGTGCTCTCGGACGACGTGACGGCCGCCAACGTGGCCGACCGCCTCGGGGGCGTCTCGGGCGTGCTGGTGGCGCCCGGCTTCGGCGACCGCGGGATCGACGGCAAGATCGAGGCGGTGCGCTGGGCGCGCGAGCGCGGCGTCCCGTTCTTCGGCATCTGCCTCGGCATGCAGGTGGCGACGGTCGAGTTCGCGCGCAACGTGGCCGGCCTCGCGGGCGCCCACTCGACCGAGTTCGACCCCGACGGCCCGCACCCGGTCATCTCGATGATGGCCGAGCAGAAGACGGTGACCGACAAGGGCGGCACGATGCGCCTCGGGGCCTACGACTGCGTCCTCACGGAGGGCTCGCTGGCGCAGGCCGTCTACGGCGGCGCCGAGGCGGTGACCGAGCGCCACCGCCACCGCTACGAGGTCAACAACGACCTCCGCTACCGCCTCCGCGAGGCGGGCCTCGTGTTCTCGGGCCTCAACCCCGACCGCGACCTCGTCGAGATCATCGAGCTGCCGCGCCCCGAGGCGGGCGGCGACGGGGCGCCGGCGTCGGACCTCGCGCACCCGTGGTTCGTGGGCGTCCAGTTCCACCCCGAGTACCGGTCGCGCGTCCGCGAGCCGCACCCGCTCTTCGTGCACTTCGTGGCCGCGGCCGTCGGGCACGCCCGCGCCGCCGGCACCTTCGACGAGCCGCGCGCCCCGGCCCGCACGCGCCGCGTCCGCCGCGCCACGGCCCGCGTGCTGACGGAGGAGTGAGCCGGGACGACGGACCGCGGACGACGGACCACGGCCTGAACCCGCCGCCTCGGGGCGAGAGACCGCGGACCACAGGTGGCGGACCGCTGCCGGAGCCCTCGCTCTTGGCCAGCCGCCTCAGAGCGGACGAACCAGCCAAAACCACGTCTCCTCCCCCCAGCGGGGGGAGGCCGGGAGGGGGGCGACGAATCGAGCACCACGTCCGACCCCGAGGCGAGACCCCTCACCCTGTCCCTCTCCCCGAGGGAGAGGGGACGTCAACTGAAACGGCAGGTCCCGACCCCGAGGTGGGACGCATCCCCGAGGCGTTCGGCGGGCGCGTTCGCGTGCGCGTCGGGGCGCTGCTGTTCGACGACGCGGCCGCCCCCGAGGCGGTGCTGCTCGCCGAGCACGACGGGCTCTGGGAGGACCGGCCGTTCTGGACCCCGCCCGGCGGAGGCGTCGAGTTCGGCGAGTCGCTCGCCGAGGCGGTCCGCCGCGAGGTGCAGGAGGAGACCGGCCTCGACGTCGAGGTGGGGTCGCTCCGCTACGTCCTCGACTTCGTGCGCCCGCCGCTCCACGCCGTCTCGTTCTACTTCGCCTGCCGCGCCGCCGGCGACATCCGGGCGGCCCGCCTCGGGGCCGACCCCGAGCTTGGCGCCGACCAGCTCCTCCGGGACCTCCGCCTCGTGCCGCTCGCCGACCTCGACCAGATCACGCTCTACCCCGAGCCCTTCCGGCACCGCCTCGCGGCCGACGCGCGGGCGGGCTTCCCCAAGGGGACCGTCCACCTCGGCACGTTCCGATGAGCGCGGTTGTCCCCGGACTGAGGAGCCCGATGGGACGGTCGCTCCGCCTCGGGGCGTGGCTGGGCGCGGCGGCCGTCGTGGGCGGGCTGGCCTGGCTGGCCGGCGACGGGCTCGACGACGCGGGCCGCGACCGGCTCGTCCGCTACCTCGGCATCCTGATCTCCGCGACGATTGCGATCGCCGCGCCGCACGTGCTCTACCCCGACCCGCACGCGCGTGCGCTCCAGCTCTCGAACCCGGCCCCGAGGCGGCTCCTGCGCTACCTCCTCGGGCGGTGGATGCCGCTCCCGGCGGTGCTGGCGGTCCCGGCGCTCGTGATCGCGCTCGGCACCGGCGCGCCTCGGTGGGGGCTCGCGCTGGAGGGCGCCGGGGCGGTGCTGGCCCTCGGCCTCTACGCGTTCGCGCGGACGGCCCCGATCGGCCCGCGCGTGCTGGCGTGGGAGCGCCTCGAGGCGGGCGGCTGGTACCGCGCGATCTACACGTGGTCGCCGCCGATCCGCTTCCTCGTGCCCGATCCGTACGTGCCGCAGCTCCTCCTCACGGGTGAGGTGTTCCTGCTGGGCGGCATCGTCGGGATCGCCGGGCAGGGGGGAGGCACCGGTGCCGGGCTCGTCGCCTCGGGGGCGCTCGCCGGGCTCGCCGTCGTGCTGCTGCTGCGGCAGGCCGGTGCGTTCGACCGGGCGTTCTGGACCACGCATGGCGTGTGGGCCGACGCCTTCCGGCCGGGCGCCGGCCCCGCCTCGGGGCGCGAGCCGATCGCCTACGGGTCGATCTACTGGGCGCCGGGTGCGATCCGTCCGTCCGTGTGGGCGGGCCTGCGGAGCCTCGACCGGCGGCTGCCGCTCGGGCGCGTCGCCGTCGGCCTGCTGGCAATCGTGGTGGCGGTCCACGCGATGGAGGCGCCGGCGGGCGTCCGCCTCGCGGCGCTGGGGCTCTACGTGGTCGGCATGAACGCGGCCGTCGCGCTCACGGCCTCCGAGGCGGTGCTGCCCGGCGCGTTCGCCGTCCGCCTCGGGGGCGTGGCGCGGTGGACGGCCGCGCGCGCCCTGATGAACCTCCGCTGGCTGCCGCCGCTCGCGATCACGCTCGCCCTTCTCGCCTGGGTCACCGAGGTGGTCAGCCTCGCGGACGTCGCGGTGTGGTCGGGCATCGACCTCGCCGTCGCTGTGCTCACGGCCATTCTTGTCACTGTCCTCTCGCATGTCCGCACCCGCCGTGCCGTCGCCTGACCTCGACTCGCTCCTGACCGTGCCGGCCCCGAGGCGGCAGCCGCTCGTGATCGAGGGCGTGACGAAGAAGTACGTCTTCGGGCCGTTCGTCCTGCGCGACCTCTCGCACACGTTCCAGCCGGGCACGGCGACCGGCCTCGTGGGGCCGAACGGCTCGGGCAAGTCGACGCTGCTGCGCGTGCTCTCGGCGCTCAGCGCGCCGACGACCGGGACGGTCCGCCTCGGGGAGGCCGACGCGCACGCGGCGCCGCACCGCTACCTCGCGCGCGTCGGCGTGGTGCCCGACCAGCCCGACCTGCCGGGCTTCCTCTCGGCCGTCGAGACGCTGGAGTGGATCGCCCGCGAGCGCGGGACCTGGGACGCGGCTGCCTCGGGGCGCCACGCGGCCCTCCTCGACGCCGTCCTGCTGGACGAGCGGCGCGAGCAGCTCACCGGCACCTACTCGGCCGGCATGACGCGCAAGACGCTCGTGGCGGCGGCGCTGGTGGGTGCGCCGTCGGTGCTGCTGCTCGACGAGCCGTTCCGCGCCCTCGACGTGGACGCCACCGAGGCGGTGGTGGCGATGCTGGCCGCGTTCCGCGACGGCGGCGGGATCGTGGTGCTCTCGAGCCATCGCGGCGACCTGCTGGACCGGCTCTGCGACGACCGGCTGGACCTGGGAGCGGCGTAGAACTACTCCCGCCGCAGCCGCTCCAGCGCCTCCCGGCCGCCGGTGTTGTTTGGGTTGAGCGCCACCGACTGCTCGTAGGCCGCGACGGCCGCCTCGGTGCGGCCCGCCGCCGCAAGCGCTTCGCCGAGGCTGTCGTGCGCGTTCCACGACTCCGGGAATGCCGCGACGTTGACCTCGAAGGCCGCGAGGGCCAGCGCGAGCGCGTCGCCGCCCAGGAGCTGGTACCCCACGTTGTTGATCGTCGCCTCGCCCAAGGCACCCGCCTCGAGGCCCGC
Source organism: Bacteroidota bacterium (assembly GCA_039024395.1). Taxonomy (GTDB): domain Bacteria; phylum Bacteroidota; class Rhodothermia; order Rhodothermales; family Rubricoccaceae; genus Rubrivirga. The sequence goes on from JBCCQJ010000096.1 coordinate 6,754, forward strand.
CTGGAGGACCGACGTCACCCGCTCGACTGCCGCCTCCGTCTGGCCGGCCGCCGCCATCGCGGCCGCCTCAGTGAGTCCGCGCTGGACGGCATCCAGTGCCTCGGCCTCGCGCTCGAACGCGGTCGCCTCCTCCGCCGACAGGCGCTCGAACGAGTACGGGCTGAACGACCGGACGAAGAAGTCGACGCGGCCCGCCTCGGTGCGGCCGAAGAACACCTCGTGGTGCCCCTCGCGGTGGACGAACACGTCGGGGTCGGCGGTGGGGGCGTACAAGTCGTCGTCGATCTGAAGGCCGCCCTCGACGACGGCCACTCGCCGCGGGGTGCGACGGGGCCAGGCGCCGGCCGCGAACTCGGTGTCGGTGCAGGTCCGGCAGTAGACGCCGTCGACGTAGAGCCCGGCGTACGGCCCGAGGTCGCGCGTGCCCACCGGCACCGAGGCGGCGACCTCGCGCGGCGGCACGTCGCCGTAGTAGGCGTCGAGCACGGCTTCGGCGACGCGGCCGCGCACGCGGTCCGGCCCGCCGCCCGCCTCGCGGTTGCGGTTCGTGGCGACGAACAGGCCGAGGTTCGCCTCGGGGAAGACCGAGAACGAGGTGGCGTAGCCGAGCATGTTTCCACCGTGCGCCACCGAGCGGATCGCCGGCATCGGGGGCGGGCCGTAGTCGGGCTCGGAGGCCTCCCAGAGGCCGTGCGTAGCGCCGGTGAACCGCGGGTGCGGCTGGAACTGCGGGGCGAGGACGGCCGCCGCGCGCGCCTCGGTGAGGAGCCGGCCGTGGGCGTTGGCGCCGCCGCCGGTCAGCACCTCCAGCAGGCGTCCCATGTCGGCCGGCGTCGCGTCGATCGAGGCGGCCGGCGTGGTGACGTACACCTCGTACGGCTGGGCCACGTACGCGCCGTCGACCCACCCGTAGCCGAGGGCGAGGTCGTCGCGATGCGCGTCGTCGGCCTCGACGAACGACCGCGTCATCCCGATGGGCTCGAACAGCACCTCGCGCATCGCCTCGGGGAAGGGGAGGCCGGCCACCTCGGCGACGACGTGGCCGGCGAGCGTGATGCCGAACGTGTCGTAGCGGAACCGCTCGCCGGGTGCCGTCACGCGCCGCAGCCGCCCGCCCGCGAGGTAGTCTCCGAGGCGGGGGCGGAGGGCCTGGCGCGCCTCCAGAGAGAGGTCGAGCTGGCGGATCTGGCGGTCGAACCCGCCGATCTGGTCGTAGCCGCTGGTGTGCGTGAGCAGGTTCCACACCGTCACCGGCGCCTCGAAGCCGCCAACGTTGCGCGTGCCCTCGACGTAGGCCGAGACGTCTGCGTCCATCGCGATCCGCCCCTGGTCCACGAGGCGCGTCAGGGCGAGCGCCGTCAGCGCCTTCGAGACCGACCCGATGCGGAAGAGCGTCCGGTCGGGGTCGACCGGCGTGCCCGCCTCGACGTTGGCGACGCCGTAGCCGCGCTTGAAGACCGTCCGCCCGTTCTGGACGATGACGACCGCGACGCCGGGCTGGTGCGTCGCCTCCAGCTCCTCCTCCACGATCCGGTCGAGGGTCGCCTCGAGGCCGGCCGGAAGTGCGGGTGGCGATGCGGCGGGCTGGGCCGACGAGCACGACGTGGCGAGCAGGACCAGGAGCGGGAGAACAAGACGCATGGGGCGAGGCGGAGTTGGAGCCGCCCCAACGGAGCCGCCTCGGGGTGGATTCTCGCCTCCGGGTGAACGGCTCCCCGGCTCCGTGAACGGCTCACCCGTCCCCGAGGCGGGCGCGGATCGCCTCGACGCGCGTGCGCCCGACCGGCACTTCCTCCCCCGAGGCGAGGACGGCCGAGTACCGGCTTCCCTTGCGCACGCGGAGCTGCCGCACCTCGTCGAGGCGGACGAGGTACGAGCGGTGGACGCGCTCGAAGGTCGCCGGGAGGACGCCCAGGAGCCGGTCGAGCGTCTTGCTGTGGGGCCGCGTGGTGCCGTCGCGCAGGACCAGCTCGGAGTAGGAGCCCGCCGCCCGCACGTAGGCCACCTCGGGGATGGGCACCCACTCGATGCGCCCCGCCGACCGGACGGCGAGCGTGGCCGCCGGGTGGTCGGCCCGCGCGCCGCGCAGGCGGTCGAGCGTCGTGCGGAGGCGCGCCGCGTTGAAGGGCTTGCCCACGAAGTCGAGCACGCCCACCTCGAAGGCCTCCATCGCCCGGTCGGTGTGCGCCGACACGACGACGGTGTGGAACGCCTCGGCCGTCGTCTGCGCGAGCAGGTCGAAGCCGTCCTGCCCGTTCACGTTGAGGTCGAGGAAGAGGGCGTCGACGTCTCCGCCGTCGAGGCGGGCGCGGGCGGTGTCGAGCGTCTCGTGCCGCTCGATCTGAAGCGGATCGCCGCCGGCCGCCTCGTGGAGCAGCCGCTCCAGGCGCTCGCCGATCACGCGCTCGTCCTCGACGATCAGGACGCGCACAGGTCCGCCTCGGTGGGCAGGTCGATGCGCGTCACCCAGGCGCCGTCCTCGGCCCCCGAGGCGAGACGGGCGCGGTCGGGCGCCACCTCCCCGAGGCGGGCGCGGACGTAGCGGAGCCCGCCGCCCTCGGGGCCGGCGACGGCCGGGGCGCCCGCGAGCGGCGTGCGGAGGGTCAGGCGGCGGCGGCCGTCGGCCCGCTCCTCGCGGAGCGTGAACGTGACCGGGCCGGGCGGGTAGGCGTTGTGCGTCACGGCGTTCTCGACGAGGGTGTGGAGCACGGCCGGCGGGAGGGCTGCCTCGGGGTCGACGTCGGCGTCGAGGGCGAACTGGACGCCGTGGCGGAAGCTCATCACGCCGAGGTGGGTGCGGCACAGGGCCAGCTCGCGGCGCATCGGGATGCAGCGCTCGCCGGAGACCTCGGCCAGCATCCGCAGCTCGTCGGCGAGGGCCTCGAGGGCTTGCACGCCCTGCGCGGGGTCGCGCTCGACCCACTCGATCACCGACGTGAGGGCGTTCATCAGGAAGTGCGGCTGGAGGTGCTTTTTCAGAAGCTCGGCCTCGAGGCGGGCCGCCTCGGCGAGGGCCGCCTCGTGGCGCCGCCGCTGGTCGCGCGTCTGGAGCCCGAGCGAGACGAGGAGCCCCCCGAGGAGAACGCCGAAGGCGGGGAAGAACGCGCTGTCCATGAAGTCGCGCCCGGCCAGCCCCAGCGCGGCGAGGCACACGAGCACGCCACCGAGCGCCCACCGCGCGCCGGGGCGCATGCGCGCGACGGCCCACGCGGTCACGCCAAGCGCCGCGACCAGTGCGAGGGCGAACGCGACGAATGCGCCCGCCTCGTGGTCGGGGACCGCCAGCAGCGCCGTCCCGGAGGCGGCTGCCACACCGGCGAGCGCCGTCCGGGCACGCGGGACCGCGAATTGGATGGCGAGGGTGCCGACGAGCAGTATCCCCACGGTCCACGTCAGCCCGTCGATGGTCGCCAGGCGGACCCCGTGCAGGTCGTACGGATCGCCGAGCACCATGCGCCACCGCTCGGCCACGAGCAACGCCGCCACGGCGAGGCACAGCAGCGACGTGAGGAGGTAGGGCGTCCGCCGGTGGTCGGCCACGAACAGGGCGCCGTAGTAGAGCGCCACGAGAAGAAACCCGCCCAGGAACAGGAGCGGCACCACGGCCGGCACGTACAGCGCCGTCGACGCCGCGCGGAGGTCGAAGGGCGTCACCCGAAGCAGCAACCCTTCCACACTCGCCGGTCGGTGGAACGTCGAGAACCGGATCGCGACGACGTGCGGCCCCGAGGCGGCCAGGGAGTCCGGAATCGAGAACACGGCGTCGATGGGACCGGGCACCTCGCTCGCGCGGTCGGCGCCCACCCGCCCCGCCGCGCCGATGCGGACGCCGTCCCAGTACACCTCCCGCGCAGCGGCGGCCGAGACGAGCAGGCCGGGCGCGTCGAGGTCGCCAATCGTGAGGTCGATCCGGACCCACAGGATGCCGGTCGTGTCCGGCGCGTCGAGGAGGGGTCGTCGGTCCCAGTCGCCATCGTCCCACTCTGGATCCGCCCACCGGGCATCGTCCCCGAGGCGGAAGCGGCCTTCGGCCACGTCCTGCGCCACGGCCTCGCCGAACGAGGCGAGCACAAGAGCGAGGAAGAGGAGCGAGCGCACAGTCGGCCGGTGGGGGCGCCGGCTAGCCTACGCACGCGGGCGGCGAGTCCGCCTCGGGGCTGGGCGCGGGGTCCCGAGGCGAGCCGCCTATCTTGGTTGTGTCCTGCCGCCTCCGCCATGCCCACCGCCGTCCGCACGTCGCTGACCGCCTCGGAGTTCTTCGCCTGGGAGGCCGAGCAGCTCGACAAGCACGAGTTCTACCACGGCGAGGTGTTCTCGATGGCCGGGGGCACGCCCGAGCACGCCCTGATCGGGGCCAACGCGGTGGCGAACCTCGCGGGCAGGCTCCGAGGCGGCCCGTGTCGTGTGTTCTCGTCCGACCTCGCCGTCGAACTGGAGCCGGGCGGGCACTACGCCTACCCCGATGTGACGGTCGTCTGCGGGCCGGTCGAGCGGAGCGAGCAGGGGCCGGCCGTCACCAACCCGACGGTCGTGGTCGAGGTCCTCAGCCCCAGCACCGCCGGGTGGGACCGCGGTGGCAAGGCCGAGGCGTACCGGCGCATCCCGTCGCTCCAGGCCATCGTGTTCGTGGCGACCGACCGCCGACAGGTGGAGGCGCTGGCGCGCGAGGGCGGCCGCTGGGTCCTCGTCGAGCCGACCGACGCCGGCGTGCTCCCGCTCGACGCCATCGAGGCGGGGCTCGACGTGGGCGCGCTCTACGAGGGCGTGGACCTCGGCGCCTGATCCGCCTCGGGTCCGGCACAGAGCCGAACGGAGGCGCCCGCTCTCCATGCTCTCGCGGCGCAGCCGCGCTCTCGCCGCGGAGCGGCTCTCTCCGTGCTCTCGTCGCGACGCGACGCTCTCCCCCGAGGCGGGCCGCCTATCTTCGCGGCCTCCCACCGCCCGCGCGCATGGACCCCACGGCCGCCCTCGTCACCGAGCCCACCCAGGTGGCGGCGCTTCTGGCCGCCGTGCTGGCGAGCGTCTTCGCGCTGTCCAAGGTCGAGGCCCTCTCGAAGCTGTTCGAGATCATCCCGCCGGTGATCTGGGCCTACTTCGTGCCCATGCTGCTGACGACGGCGGGCGTCACGCCGGCCGCGAACCCGGCCTACGACTGGTTCGGCTACGTGCTGCTGCCGTTCGCGCTGTTCCTGCTCATGATTACGATCGACCTGCCGGCGATCCTGAGCCTGGGCCGGCTGGCGATCCTGATGATGCTCGTCGGCACGCTGGGCATCGTGCTGGGCGGGCCGGTGGCGTACCTCGCGGTCGGCCAGTTCATCGACAGCCCCGAGACGTGGCAGGGCATGTCGGCGCTGGCCGGGAGCTGGATCGGCGGGACGGCCAACATGCTCGCCCTCCAGGAGTCGGTCGGCCTGAGCGACGCCGGCCTCGCGCCGATCATCGTCGTCGACACGCTCGTCGGCTACGGGTGGATGGGGATTCTGCTCGCGCTCTCGGCCGTGCAGGGCCGCTTCGACCGCTGGGTGAAGGCCGACACGACGGCGCTCGACCGCGTCAACGAGGCGCTCAAGCAGCTCGACCAGACGCGCCGGCCGTCGACCACCGCCTCGGTGGGGATCATCGTCGGGCTCGGGTTCGGCGCCGCGGTCGTGTCGCGCGTCGTGGGCGCGTCGCTGCCCACGCTCGGCGACCCAACGATCATCTCGGGCGGCACGTGGGCCGTCCTCATCGCCGTGACCATCGGGCTCGTGCTCTCGTTCACCCCGATGCGCCGCCTCGAGGTGGACGGCGCCAGCACGATCGGGTTCGCCGCGCTCTACCTGCTGCTGACGTCGATCGGCGCCAAGGCCGACCTCGCCGCCGTGCTCGACGCGCCGGCCTACCTGCTGATGGGCGTCGTCTGGCTGTCGGTCCACATCGGGCTGCTGTTCCCGGCCGCGAAGCTGCTCCGCGCGCCGCTCTTCTTCGTCGCGACGGGCTCGATGGCGAACATCGGCGGACCCGCCTCGGCGCCGATCGTGGCGGGCGTGTACCTGCCGGCGATGGCGCCGGTGGGGCTGCTGATGGCCGTCTCGGGCTATGTGCTCGGGGTCTACGGCGCGCTCGGCTGCGCGTGGATGCTCGGCCAACTCGCGGGCTGACCGGGGAAAGGGAAAAGGGAGAATGGAAAATTGAGAATGGAGAGTGGTCTCGGCTGGCTTTGCGCTGGCCCCGAGGTGGAGGAAGGGGAAGAATGGAGAGAATGGGAGGAATGGGGGGAGCGAGCGCCCTCGCTGTGCCCCGAGGCGGCCGCTTTCGTCCACCGTCCACCGTCCACCGACACACTGCCTACTGACGCACGGATCACTGGCCCACTGACGCACCGCACCCTTCGTGCACCTATGGTCCGGTCTTGCACGACCCCCGAGGCGGCGGCACCTTCCCGCCCCCCTACGCCAGCCGACGCATCATCAGGAGGGCGCGGCCGAGGACGAAGAACTCCGGGTCGTCGGCGCGGACCGACGCGTCGGCGTAGGTCTTGTCGGCGGCGCGGAAGTGGAGGCGGTTGTTGACGAACGCGAACCGCCGGACGACCACGGTGTCGTGGAACAGAACGGCCGCGAGCGACCCGCTGGGCACGTGCTGCCAGTCGGCCTCCTCGACGATCACGACGTCGCCCTTGCGGAGGCCGTCGCCGTTCATCCCGTCGTCGCCGGCGACGACCGCGAGGCAGTCGTCGAGGTCGACCGCCTCGGGGAGCAGGTCCGGCTCGACGACGACCTGGCGGCGCGAGCGGGGGAGGGGGTACTCGGCCTCGTCGGAGCGGAGCGGGCGGGCGCGGCGGCCGGCGCCCTGGGTGGTCTTGAGGAAGGCCACGCCGACCGCCTCGGGGCCGCCGCCGAACGGGTCGTCGACGCCGACGAGCTGGAGGCCGCGCGCCTCGTTGGGCGTCCGCGTCACGTAGCCCTTCGCCTCGAGGGCGACGATCATCTTGTGGACGCCGTTCGTGGAGCGGATCCCGAGGTGGGTGCCGATCTCCTTGATCGACGGGGCGCGGCCCTGCGCGCGCATGTACGAGCGCAGGAATTCGTAGACTTGGTTCTGGCGCTCCGTGAGGGGCTGCATTCCGGACATCGAGGCGGGCAAGAGGGAACGGAAACTACCCAGGTGAACGCATTTTTACCCCGCCCGGGTAGGGGGTGAACGGATTTTTACTTTTGGACGGAATCGACGATCCGGCTCGGTGGGGGGCGGTGGGTAAGCCCGGAGTTATCCACAAAAAGGGGCGATTTTCGGCGATTTTCGGGGTGTGGGGTAAGTTGGGGCAGCAGTGGGGAAAAGTGGGGAATCCTCCTCGCAGCCTGGCGGCCCCCCTGCGCAACACACCCTCCCGGCCGTGGCCGGTTTCAAAGGACAAGCGGAGAACTCCATGGACGCCAAGGGACGGATGCCCGTCCCGGCGAAGATGCGCCGTGCGCTGAGCCCGGCCGCCAAGGAGACGTTTGTCGCCACGCGCGGTCTCGAGCAGTGCGTGTTCCTCTACCCGCTCGACGCCTGGGAGGCGATCGAGACCGAGATGGGGCGGCTCAACCAGTTCGACCCCCAGGCCCGCGCCTTCGTGCGCACGATCAACATGTGGGCCGAGGAGCTGACGATGGACAGCCAGGGCCGCGTCGCGCTCCCGAAGTCGCTCATCGAGTTCGCCGACCTCCAGCCCGGCGGCAAGGCCCAGGTGATCGGCGCCTTCGACCGCATCGAGGTCTGGGACCCGACCGTCTTCGAGACCCACCTCAACCAGCAGACCGAGACCTACGAGTCGCTCGCGGAGCGAGTGATGGGCGGGATCTGACCCCCCGGAGATCCCAAGGCCCCGCATCCATGACCGCCGCCCTCCCCATGACCCGCCCCCGCCGCCCGCGACGCACCGACCGCACGGCCGGCTCCGCCGTGGCCGGCGGGGGCGCGCAGGGGGGGCGCGGCGTGGACGCGCTCCGCTACGCCACGGGCTACCACGCCCCCGTCCTCGCCGCCGAGA
>JBCCQJ010000097.1:0-14750 GCA_039024395.1 Bacteroidota bacterium
CTCCTCCCCCCAGCGGGGGGAGGCTGGGAGGGGGGCGAGGAATCCACCGCCACGTGCGTCCCCGAGGCGGTGTGAATCGGTCGTCCGTCTCGTGGCGGGTCGTGGCGGGGCCGGGGCATCCCGGAACGGCAGCACGCTACGCCCCTACGATCATCGTCCCGACCTGCCCGAGCGCTGGCCCCGAGGCGGCGGCACTCTCGGCCGCCCCGAGGCGATCTTCCCCCATGCCTGCCGCCGCCCTCGCCCCCGACGTCCTCGCCGGACAGCGCCGCGCGGTCGCGCGGGCGATCACGGCCGTCGAAAACGGGCTACCCGGTGCGAACCGTCTCGTCGACGCCCTCTACCCGCACACCGGCCGCGCGTGGCGCATCGGCGTCACCGGGCCGCCCGGCGCCGGCAAGTCGACGCTCACCGACCGCCTCGTGGGGGCGTTCCGCGCCGAGGATCAGCGCGTGGCCGTCGTGGCCGTGGACCCGTCGAGCCCGTTCACCGGCGGCGCCCTTCTCGGCGACCGCGTGCGGATGGACCGCTGGGCCGAGGACGACGACGTGTTCGTGCGCAGCCTCGCCGCGCGCGGCGCCCTGGGCGGCCTCAGCGAAGCCACCGAGGCGGCCTGCGACGTGCTCGACGCCGCCGGCTTCGACGTGGTCCTGGTCGAGACGGTCGGCGTGGGGCAGGGCGAGATCGACGTCGCCGAGGCCACCGACACGACGCTCGTGGTGCTCGTCCCCGAGTCCGGCGACGCCATCCAGGCCATGAAGGCCGGGCTGATGGAGGTGGCCGACGTGTTCTGCGTCAACAAGGCCGACAAGCCCGAGGCGCCGAACCTCGTGCGCGCGCTCCGCGCGATGCTCCACCTCCGCCCCGAGGCGGCCTGGGCGCCGCCGGTCGTGACCGCCTCGGCGCTGAACGACGTTGGCATCGACCGCCTCGGGGAGACGCTCCGGCAGCACCGCGAGTACCTGGATCCGCAGTGGGAAGCGGTCCGGGCCGAGCGGCTGCGGCGGCGTGTGCGTCGGCTCGTGGAGGCCGTGTGGCGGCGCGACTTCTGGGCCGACCGCGGCGAGACGCTCGCCAAGGCCGTGGCCCGCCTCGGGGCGGACCCCGCGCCGCACCGGCTGGCGGCGGCGCTGCTCGACCCCGAGGCGGCGTCGGAGGCCGGCGCGTGACCGCACGGTATCTTCGGCCGGCCTACTTCCCACCCCCCGTCTTGCCGATGGCACAGGACTCCGTCTCCGACCTCCAGACGCCCGGCGCCGAGGCGGCGGCCCTCGCGTCCGGCGCGCAGTGGTTCGGCCACCCCCGCGGGCTCTCGACGCTGTTCTTCACCGAGATGTGGGAGCGGTTCTCGTACTACGGGCTCCGCGCGCTCCTCGTCCTGTTCATGACGGCCGTCGCCGCGGGCGAGAACCCCGGGTTCGGGTTCGACGAGGGGCCGGCGAACGCCATCGCGGGGCTCTACTTCTTCTTCGTCTACGTGCTCTCGCTGCCCGGCGGCTGGGTGGCGGACAACGTGTGGGGCCAGAAGCGGGCCATCTTCGTCGGCGGCGTCGTCATCACGCTCGGCCACTTTGTGATGGCCGCGCCGCTGGTCGGCCTCCCCGAGCAGCCGACGTTCTTCCTCGGCCTCGCGCTCGTCGCCATCGGGACCGGCTTCCTCAAGCCGAACGTGTCGTCGGTCGTGGGCGACCTCTACCCCGAGGGCGGCGCCCGCCGCGACGCCGGGTTCTCGATCTTCTACATGGGCATCAACATCGGCGCGATGGCCGGGCCGCTGCTGTGCGGTCTGCTCGGGGAGGGCTTCGCCGTGGGCGACTTCGCGTACGCTGGCAACTGGCACCTCGGGTTCTCGCTGGCCGGCTTCGGGATGCTGCTCGGGCTGGTGCAGTACCGCCTCGGGGCGCGGCACCTGGCCGGCGTCGGCGACCGGCCGGCCGGCGTGGCGCCCGACCTCGCACGCCGGCGCGAGCGGACGTTCTACCTGGCCTCGGCGGGCGCCGTGGTCGCGATCGGCCTGTTCGGCCTGGGGATGGCCTCGGGCGTGATCGGGCTGACGCTGGAGGGCTTGGCCGGCTCGCTCGGCGTGACGGTGGTCCTGATCGTGGCGGCGTTCTTCGCCTACGTCATCACGGCCGGCGGGCACACGGCGCTCGAGAAGAAGCGCCTCGGGGTGATCGCGTGGCTCTTCGTGCTGGCGGCGCTCTTCTGGAGCGGCTTCGAGCAGGCGAGCACGTCGCTCAACCTGTTCGCGCGCGACCTCACCGACCGCGACATCCTGGGCACGGTCGTGCCGGCGAGCACGCTCCAGCTCATCAACCCGCTGTTCATCGTCATCTTCGCGCCCATCTTCGGGAGCGTCTGGGTGTGGCTCGCGCGGCGCAACGCGAACCCGAGCATCCCGGTCAAGTTCGCCCTCGGGCTGATCGGGCTCGCCGTCGGGTTCTTCGTGCTCGCGTGGGGCTCGGCGAACGCGACGCCCGAGACGCCGGTGTCGCCGGCGTGGCTGGTCGTGACGTACTTCTTCTTCACCGTCGGCGAGCTGTGCCTGAGCCCGGTCGGCCTCTCGTCGATGACCAAGCTGGCGCCCAAGAGCCGCGTCGGGCAGATGATGGGCATGTGGTTCGTGGCGACGGCCCTCGGCAACCTGATCGCGGGCCTCGTGGCGGGCCAGATCGGCGACGTGCCCTCGACGGCCTTCGCGACGGTCGCCATGATCGTGGGCGGCGGCGGCGTGGTCGCCCTCCTGCTCGCGCCGCCCATCAAGCGCCTCTTGGGAAAAATCGTTTTGTTCCTCTCTCTCCCCGCCTGGGGGCACCCGGTGGCGGCCTCCCCCTCTGATGACCGACGTTCCGATCACAGTCCTCCCGCACGGGGAGGGCCTCGACCTGCCCGCCCACGCCACGGCCGACAGCGCCGGCCTCGACCTCCGCGCGGCGGTCCCCGAGGCGGAGCCGCTCACGCTCGCGCCCGGCGCCTGGGCCGCCGTCCCGACGGGCCTCCAGATCGCGTTGCCGGAGGGCACCGAGGGGCAGGTGCGCCCGCGCTCCGGGCTTGCGGCGCGCCACGGCGTGACGGTGCTCAACAGCCCCGGCACCATCGACGCCGACTACCGTGGCGAGGTGAAGGTGCTCCTCATCAACCACGGCCTGGAGCGGTTCGAGATCGAGCGCGGCGAGCGGATCGCGCAGCTCGTCGTGGCGCGATACGAGCGCGTGCGCCTCACCGAGGCGGACCGCCTCGGGGACACCGGCCGCGGCGCCGGCGGCTTCGGCTCGACGGGGACAGGCTAGATCTTGCGGAAGACCGCCGAGCCCCAGATGTCGGGCAGTTCCACGATGGGCTCCGGCTTGTCCTGGAGAAACGCGTCGAGCGCCTTCCTGCACCCGTAGTCCGACTCCGGGTTGTTGTAGTCGTGGACGAAGAGGTACCCGCCCGTCGAGAGGCGAGAGTAAAAGAACTCGAGCGCGGCAGCCGTGGGGCCGCGGAGGTCCATGTCGAGGAGGACGAAGGCGAACCGCTCGTCTTCGAGTCCCGAGAGCGACTCCGGAACCCGGCCAGGCCGGATGACCACCCGGTCGAGCGTTCCGAGGTTGCGCCGGACGATGTCGAGCGAGGTGTCCTGAAACCGAGAGTCGCCGCGTTGAAACGATTCCAGGTCCTCCTCGGGGAATCCGTCGAAGGTGTCGAACAGGTAGAGCGTGCGGTCCGGTCGGGCCGCGCGGATGAGCCCGCTCGTTTCGCCACGGAACACGCCCACCTCGGCGAGCGATCCGGGAACGGCCTCGGTGTCGATCCGGGCCAGCGCGAGGGCCAGCGATGCGGCGCGCGCGTAGTCGAGCCGCCCCTGAATGTCGTGATGGACCGCCTCGGAGAAGGACGGAGCCACCATCCGGCGCCGCCCGAGCAGCGTACGCCACACGAGGCGCTTCAGGGGGCGGAGCGTGCGAGGGAGGGGCATCAGGCGGGGGAGACGCGCTGGAAGAGGGCATCCATCTGGACGATCCGGTCTTCATCACGCAGCGTGTCGACAGGGCGCAGGAACTGAAACCCGCGCTCGCGGAGGAACGCGTCGAGGTGGGCGAAGGTGGCCTCGCCCTCGTACGCGGTCTCGAAGGCGACCTCCAGAAGGACGTGATCGGTCACGGCGAGCACGGCCTCGGCGCCACGCAGGGCTTCCAACTCGTAGCCCTGGAGGTCGAGCTTGAGCAGGACCGGCCGCGCGAGGGCGCTCGCGTCCACGAGGTCGTCGAGGCGGGTGACCGGCACCTCCACCTCGGTGACGCCCGCAGCGTCGAGCGGACGGAGCGCCGAGGAGGCGAGGCTGTAGTCGGTCCGGAAGAAGCGGAGCGACCCCGAGGCAGATCCCAGCGCGGTGGCCTCGACGCGCGTCCGCGTGGCGTCGGCGAGGTTCTGGCGGAGCGTCTCGACGAGGTCCGGCAGGGGCTCGATGGCGATCACGTCCGCCTCGGGGAATGTCTCGATGGCCGCCCGAGCGAACTGGCCCGCGTTGGCGCCGCCGTCGAGGACGGTCGCCGGACGGATCCCGAGGTCGTGGAGCGCGCGGAGCATGCGAAATGCCGTGATCGAGAACGGGCGCCAAGATCGGATGGCCGCGAGGGCACCGGGCTCCCGAAGAACGCGGCCCAGCGCGAGGGCCTGGCGGAGACGGCGGCGGAGGGTCGTCATCCGTCGCCGAACAGCATCCGCTCGACGGCCGCGAACACGAGGTGGGCGGCGAGCTCGTGGCCCTCCTGAATGCGCGGCGTGTCGGAGGACGGGATGGAGATGACGTGGTCGCAGAGGGCGTCGAACGCCTCGGTGTGGGCGCCGCAGAACCCGACCGTCACCAGCCCGCGCTCCCGGGCGACCTCGAAGGCCCGGAGAACGTTCGTGCTCGTCCCGCTCGTCGAGATCCCGATGGCGACATCGCCCCGCTGGCCGGCGCCGGAGAGCGGTCGCGCGAACACCTCGGCGAACCCGTAGTCGTTGCCGATCGCCGTGAGGGCTGACGTGTTGGCCGTCAGAGCCTGCGCCGAGAGAGAGGGGCGGTCGAGGTAGAACCGGCCCGACAGCTCGGCGGCCCAGTGCTGGGCGTCGGCGGCCGAGCCGCCGTTGCCGAAGAAGAAGACGCGACCGCCGCCGTCGAGGCTGCCGCGCATCGCCTCGGCCACACCGAGGAGGGTTGGGAGACCGGTGCGGACCGCCTCGGGGATGCGAGCGGCCTCGTCGATCTGGGCGTCGAGCCAGGACGTGAGGGAAGACACAGCGGTTCTAGTGCGTTGAGGCGACCTCGAGGAGGCGGGCGGCGGAGGCGTCCCACGAGTGGGCGCGGGCGACACCGAGCAGGCGCTTCCGGTCGGCGTCGGAGATCCCGCGCTTACGTACGGCCACGACGTGATCGGCCCACGCCTCGGGCGCACCGGCGACGAGGCTCGGCGGCACGGCGAGGTCGGCCTGCGCTCCGACCGCCTCGGTGCACAACGCGGGGACGCCGTACGCCAACGACTTGAGGAGCTTGAGCTTGGCGCCGGTCGCGTACGGGAACGGAAGGAGCGAGAACGTGGCCTCCCGAAACCGCGCGTCCATCTCCTCCTCCGATACGTTGGGGTGGAGCAACCAGCCTTCCCGCGCGCACAGCGCCTCCACGTCGGGCAGTGGCGACGACCCGACGACGGCCACCGAGAGGGCGTCCCCGAGGCGGGCGCGGAGGGCTGGGAGGTAGCGTTCGGCGAAGTGGTTCAGCGCATCGAAGTTCATCCGCACGCTGAGCGCGCCAGAGAACAGGAGTCGGACGGGTTCTCCAGGAGCGAGGGCCGGTGCGGGATGCCCGCGGAGGGCCACGCCGATCGGGACGACGGCCGAGCGATGGCCCGGGACGTGGCGCTCCCAGCCGGCCTGATCCGCCTCGGTGACGTGGAGCAGCGTGAGGGAGTCGCGATGGACGCTCAGAAACTGGTGCAGCCAATGAAGCGACACCGAGGCGGCCCGCTTTCCGAGAGGATTGGCGGTTGCCTCTCGCAGGTCTTCGAACCACGCGAACTCGTCGTTGTGGCTCCACACGAGGTGCCTCCGGCTGAGGTCCGGGAGCCCGGCCACCGAGGCGGTGACGAGATACGAGTGGAGAACGACGCCGACGTCCGTGCGAGCGAGGTGCCGGGAGGCCTCGGCGACGAATGCCGGCGTCAGCAGCTTCTCGCGGAGGTAGTGAGATTGTCGGAGGATGGCCCGGGCAGCCGCAGCCGGCCGCGAGCGCATCTGGCCCCCGAAAGACTGACGCTCGATGTCGTCACCTGCCTCATAGCGGACCGTTTCGCGGGCGGCGACAACATCGACCGGCGTGCTGACCTTCGAGATCGACCGTGCCAGTTCGACGATCGTCACGTCGGCGCCGTTGCGGGGAGGGTACTCAAGCTGGGGGGCAAGGATGAGGGTGTCGCGAGTTGAGGCCACGTTCGAAAATGGGAGTCGGTTCAGGCCTCAACACGGCGGCTCTCCACCTCCTCGGGGACGAGGCCGAGCGGGTGGAAGATGGCGCGCGCATAGGCGTCTACCGTGTGGGCGCGCGCAAACGCCTGAGCCCGTTCCCGGTCGAAGCCGAGGTCGTCGCCGCCGAGCGCGTCTCGCAGGGCAAGAGCGAGAGCCTCTGCATTCCCAGACGCCACGCCACGGCCTAGGAGGTGCTCGCGGACCTGTGCACCCACAAGCCCTGAAGACTGGGCGATCAAGGGGCGACCGGCGACGGCGGTCCGCATCACGATTCCACTGGAGCCCACATGATCCACGTACGGGGCCAGAACCCCGTCGGATTGAGCGATCGCCGCCTGGAGCTCCCCGGCAGGGAGAAACCGACGATCCCAGACAATCTGGACGTCGGTGTTTGCCTGGGTGGTTGAGACGGATGCCTCCAGGGCTGGTCCTTCGCCTCCAGTTGCATCGCCAGCGAGAACGATGCATAGCCGTTTCTGCTCGGAGGCACGGAGTCGCCCGAGCGCGTCCATCAGCACGAAGACGCCCTTGCGAGTTCCAAGGGCTCCAGGAAGGACCCAGAGGGAGCGATCAGGGTCGACCGAGTATGCTCGACGCACGTCCAGGTCGGTACCGGACGGGGCGTCGGCAGGGGCCGGATCGGGGACGGCGAACACACTGGCCTGGCCTGACAGGGCGCTGATGGCCTCGACGGCTGCCGGATCGAGCGTGAAGACCGCCTCGGTGGATGGGGCGTTCATCGTCGCACGCAGAAGCGCGGTTTTGCGCCATCGCCGAATCCGACGCCGGATCGAAGGCGAGGGCAGAAGGTGGGCCTCTGGCCGAAACAGAAGACCCGACATGCGAGGCCTCCGCTGTCGCCTCGTTGCGAACGCCGCCTGGGCATGGTCGAGGTACATGGCGAACATCCGATCCGGGTTCTCCTGCCGCACCAGTCGATCAATGAGGGTTCGGTGACGGACCGCGGTCTCCGTGAGCGACATCGGGCGCTCGAAGGAGGCCGCCTCGGGGAGCGGGCAGAGCCGGATGCGCCCGGGCCCTCTCTCGTGAGCAAGCGCGCTGATCGTCGAGCGCTCGTCGACGATCGACGGGGACGCCGCGATGACGAGGTCTCCTGGGATGCCCCACCGCTTCCACGCCGTCGCTAACCACTCGAGGTGGTCGGCATGATGACCGCCTGTATACGGATCGAAGAGAAGAAGGCGGGGCGGGTGGGTACTCATCCGGCCTCTCCAGGAAGGCACAGCACGTCGGGTACGACGTGGGGCGTCTCGAGCTGGCCTCGGGTGACCGGGGGGTGCCCGCGGGTGAAAGGGTCAAGTACGTGGTACCCCAATTCCTGGAGCATCAGGACGAGTTCGACGGCCGAGGTCCCATTTGCTCGCAACAGGACGTCGTCCATCTCACAGATCAAGACGGGCCGGTGGTTTCGCAGTGTGTCGCGTCCTCCCGCGAGCACCAGCATCTCGGCTCCTTCGGTATCCACCTTGAGGAGCCCAGGGCGGAGATCGTGCGTCTCTACCAAGGCATCGAGCGTTTCCGCGACCACCGTCAGGGCACTCGACTCCGCGTCCGGATGGGCCAGGGCTGCCTCAGCAGCGGGGTGCGCCAAGTGGCCGATCGTTCCGTACTCCTCGTTTCCCACCACCCCACTCAGGGTCACCGTCCCGGAGCAATCGGCAACGGCACCCTCGAAGACGACCACGCGATCGCCGACGCCGTTGCGCTCCAGGTTCTGCCGCAGCCGGCGCGCCATCGCAGGCGACGGCTCAGCCGCCAGCACTCGGTCTGCAGGCAGAAGATTGGCGAGGAGCACAGAGAAGAACCCCGCGTTCGCACCGATATCGACAGCATCGCGTCCGGGCGTGACAAACTGCCGGCACAGCCCAACCAGCTCTGCCTCGTAGGTGCCGTCCAAGAGGAGGCGTTTGAGAACGTGAGAGCGGGCATCTAGGGCAAAACGGCCCCCGAAGTCCTGGACGCTGACGACTGGGTCCTCTGCGAGGAGGCCGCTCAAGCGTTGCCAGACCGCCTCCTGGTGCGATCGGCTCGGGTCGTTGAGCCATCGCCGGGCGGACAGGTACGGGCGCGCGATCGCTCGCAGGGCGGATGACCGTCGCGCCCACATGGACAGTGCATTCATGACGGAGCGGGATGGGTCCTCGCACGCTCGAATGTCCCGCTGACGAGCCCGAGCACGAGCGTCACCGCGAGCATCTGGTCGGGGACAACGAATGGGTTCGATGGGAGCGCGAGGATCGCATAGGCGACCAGTGCGCCGACACCGCCAGCAGCCAGAGCACACTCGACAGGGGTGAGCGCCCGCCTCGACGCGCGGATCCCGTGCCACGCCGTGCCGGCAAAGGCGAACGAAAAGAGTGCGAGACCCCAGATCCCCACTTTATGCCACATCCAGAGGTACCCGTTGTGCACGAACCCCCAGTGGTGGGTCCCCTCGACGATCATGTCGTACCGGCTGACCGGTGCTCCCCACCCGTATCCCAGAACCGGATTCTTGATGATCTCAGCCCATGTCGCAGCGCTCTCCGCGTATCGATTGATCAGCGAGATGTCGCCCGTCGCGGCTCCCGAGATCGACGCAAACCGCCGAAGGAGGCCGATGCCGATCAGAAACAGCTCGTTTCCTAGGACGACGAGTGCTGCCGCGACGGTGAGCCCACCAGCGAGCGCAAAGTAGGCGATGAGACGCCAGCGGGAGCGTGCAGGCACGAGGGTGCCTGCGACGCCGGCGCCGATAATCGCTGTGATCCACGGCCCCCTCGATTTCGCGAGGATCAGCCCGCCGATCGAGGCGATGACGACCGCCAGAAGCGCGAGGCGTCCCCAGCGAGTGGTCACCGCCGTGAGCGCGGCCAAGGCTACCAGGAGGGAGGCCGTCATCGGGATCTCACCCGACGAGACGCGCACGTCCACGACCTCGTACAACTCGGTGGCGCCGGAGAGCGTGCCGAACAGGGTCGCGGCGTTGACGGCCGCGGCGTACAGGCCGAGCATCAGGATGAGCCCCGTGACGATGGCGACGCCGTGCCTGGAGCGGACGCAGATTTCGCGGGTTGGGAAGAACAGTGCGAGCGCGAGGAGGCAGGTCAGGTCGGAGCGGAAGTCCGTTCCGAACGAGCCCAGAAGGACGCCGACGCCGATGCCGACGGTCACACTACCGAGGAGGTAGAGGAAGAGCGCGACGTCGACCCCGTTTCGGATCCAACGGCGCCCACCGATTACGGTCGTTCCGTACCACACGAGGACGTACGAGATCAATGAAAGCCCGAACGCGATCTCGAAGATGTCCGTCCCTTCGTCGTTTCCCTGAGCCGCGATGCTCATGCAGATGAGGACGACGAACCCAGCGGTCAGAGACGGACGCACCTTGGTCGCGACCGCCACGCCGGCTGCGGTCAGTGCGAGCGCGGCCGGGAGCGCGATTGCGGCGTTCGGCACGATCGCTGTGCCCCCGATGATCGCTGCGAGGCCAAGGACGGCCAGAGCAACCGACCGCCACGACGCCATGGGGGCCGCAGCTACAGTCGAGACATCGCTCATCCTGCGGCTCGGAGACGGCTCGACACGACGTGGCCCCGTTGGCGAACCCACGCCGTCGCCAAGACGAGCAGGCACAGGAAGATGCCTGCAGAGAACGCCGCCGCGAGGACGATGAGCGTCCGTCTGGGACGTGCCTTCCGATCGGGCGGGATCGCAGGATCCAACACCTGGACCGCATCGGTCTCCTGCCGCTCCGTGAGAACGGCCTGCTCGTAGAGAGGGCGCACGACCTCGAGGATGGCCTCCTGGGTCTTCAACTCGGCGAGGATCAGCGCGTAGCGGCGCGAGAGAGCGGGAAGCTGTTGAATAGAGACGGGCATCACCGCCTCGGAGCCTCCGGTGAGTCGGCCGACCTGGGCACGGGCCGACCGGAAGACCTCGCGCGCGACGGCGACGTCTGGGTTCTCCTCGCCGAACTGAGAGCGGAGCGCCCGGTACTGGGCTTCCGCTGCGGCGACCTGCCCCTGGGCGTCGGCGAGAGCAGACATCAGGGCTTCAGCCTGGGCTTCGATCTCGACGACTCCGCTCTGCTCCTGAAACTGCTGCAACTCGGCCAGCGCCGAGTCCAGCGCGACCTCGGCCTCCCCGAGACGGACTTCGAGGAACTCACGGTTCTCCGCGGCACTGCTCGCGCTCAGGCGGATGTTGCGCCGGTTGAGCTCATCGGCGAAGAAGTTCGCCATCTGCGCCGCAACCTCGGGGTCCTCGTCGAGAACCTGGACGGCCAGGTAGTCGAAGTCGAGACTCACGTCGAACGTCGTGTTGTCCGCGAGTTGGCGAACGGCTTTCGACCGCGGGGTCTCGTCGTCTGTCAGGTCGTAGCGCTCGATGAGGTCGAAGCGGTCGACCACGGTCTCGAACGTGGTCCGGCTCGTGAGGATGGCGAGGTACCGTGAGTACCCGCCGCCTTGGTCTCCCAGGATCGACGAGGCTCCCGGAATGACGGTCTCGATGAGGCTGCCGAGCCCGGAGCTTTCGGGGAGGAGGAGGCGCGTCTCCGCCTCGTATTCGTTTGGCAGGGTGAGCGTGATCCCGGCCGTCAAGACGGCAGCCAAGAAGGCACCCCCGAGGATCCACAGCCGCCCAGAAAAGAGAATCCCGGCAGCCCACCACAGACGGTCCTGGACGTTTTGGTCGACCCAGCCCTCTGCAGCCGGTGGGAGGCGAGGGTCGGCTTGTGGGCCGTCGCCGCCGACAGCGACAGGCGTGATGTCGACCGGGTCTGTCGTCCCGGGTGGAGTCGTGGCCATGATGCAAAGACGCCTGCCCTTGGGGCTGGCACGGGCTGAAGACGAAAGTCAGGGAGTACCCAGTTGATCGATGCGTCAGGCCACGGTGGCCGAGTGTGGGGCCGGCAAGGCGGCGGCTTCGAAGGTACGGAGGCACGAACGGCGCGGCAAAGGCCGCACGTTGCGCCCTACCGGTCGGGTGGGGGGTTCGTCGGTAGCTTCCGAGGTCTACGATCTGGTCTGTTTATGTCCCTTGTCGGCCGCCTGCACGATGTGATTCGCCGGCTCGGTTACGAAGTCACCCCCCACCCTCTCGCCCGGCTGGTCGACGGGTACCGGCCGGACGTCATTGTCGACGTCGGAGCGAATCGAGGGCAGTTCGGGCAAGAGATTCGTCGTCGCGGATACCGTGGACGCATTGTCTCGTTCGAGCCGCACCCGGGTGCGTTTCGCGATCTGGAAGCGGCTGCATCGGGCGACCGGTGCTGGGAGGTTCGGAACGAAGCCCTCGGCGACGCCGAGGGCATGCTGGACCTCCACCTCGGTGAGAAAGACTACACGAGCTCGCTGCTCGCTCCGTCCGATGCCCTGAGGCAGTACGCTGACGTCGAGTTTGTCGGGACGAAGGCGGTTCCGGTACGACGACTCGATGCCGTCTTCGAGGGGGTCTGGCAGCACGGAGAGCGGGTTGCTCTCAAGGTGGACACGCAGGGCTACGAGCGGGCCGTGATCGCAGGAGCCGCGCGCGCGCTCGAACACGTCGAGGCGGTCCTTCTGGAACTCTCCTTTGTGCCTCTGTACGAGTCTGAGCCTCCGGCCGAGGTGGTCGTTGCGCAGCTCCGAGAGGCTGGCTTCGTGCCCGCCTACCTCACCCCGGCGTTCACCGAGGCGGGATCGCGACGTTGGCTTCAGGCCGATGTCCTCTTCTTCCGAGGAGACGCCTCATAGGCAGGGCACAACGCATGGACGGTCGGAGGGCTTCACGGAACGCCGTCGTCGGTGCCACCCAGACGCTGCTGAGCGCGGCTCTGCTGTTCGTCTTCTACCGCCGCATCCTTGATGTCGTCGGGGCGGACGGCCTCGGCGTGTGGTCGGTCGTGCTCGCGACCACAGGCGTGGCGCGGATCGGCGATCTCGGGCTCACGGGGAGCGCGGTCAAGTTCGCAGCCGGCCGGGTCGCCCGAGGGGCCGACGACGAGGCGGCTCGCGTCATCGAGACAACTGTCGTGTCGGTCGCTCTGCTCGGCCTTCTCTTGGCTGGGGCCGGGTACGTGGCCGCACGTGCCCTTCTGCCGGTCTTCATCCCCGAGGTGGGGCTTGAAGCGGCGCGCACACTCTTGCCATTCGCCTTCGTCTCGCTGTGGTTCGCGCTCGTGTCGGGAGCCGTCCAGAGCGGTCTCGACGGGACCGGTCGTCTCGACCTGCGCAATGGCATCGTCTTCCTTGCTCAGGTCGCCTACGTCGGGCTCGGATGGGTATGGGTGGCGTCGGACGGGCTGGTGGGGCTGGCCGTCGCTCAGGTCGTCCAGGGCGCGCTCATCGCCCTGCTGTGCTGGTTCGCTCTTCGCCGCGTGCTCCAGGCGACGCCCCTCGTTCCGTGGCGATGGGACAGAGCCCTGTTCCGCGAGATGCTCGCGTACAGCCTCCAGTACCAGGCGCTCTCGCTTACTCGCCTCCTCTACGAGCCGGTCACGAAGGCGCTTATGAGCCGGTTCGGGGGGCTGGAGGCGGCCGGCTACTACGAGATGGCGACGCTCGTCTGGACCAAGCTCCGCTCCCTCGTCATCGCCGCTCAGCAGGCGCTCACGCCTGAGATCGCGATGCTCGAGGAGTCTCGCCCCGAGGCGGTGAACGAGGTGTACCGCGCGGTGAATGGGCTCAACTGGTACCTGAGCGTCCCGCTCTTTGCAGGCATCATCGCGGCCGCTCCGCTTCTCTCTACGGTCTGGATCGGCCGCTACGAGGAAGCCTTCGTCGTCACCATGGCCCTCCTCGGGGTGGGGTGGTTTGCCAACGCCCTCTCGGGTCCTGGTTTTTTCGTGTTCCTGGGGACGGGCCAGATGGGCGGGTTGGTCGCCTCGCACCTCACGACAGGCGTCGTGAACGCCGTGGGCGGCGTGATCCTCGGGTGGGCGCTCGGCGGTGCGGGCGTGACGCTGGCCTGGACGCTCGGGCTCGCCCTCGGCGCCCTCCATCTCCTGCTGCGGCTCGATCGCGACCGGGGCATTCGTCTGGCCGTTCCGCCCAACCTCCGGATCCTGGCTCTGGTGGCCGTGGTCGCGCTGGGCCTCGCGGGCGGCCTTGTCGCGGCGGAGCCGGCGTCCTTGCTCCGGGCACTCGGTGCGGTCGGGATTGTCGGCGCAGGTCTGGCCCTGCCCGTCTGGCGCCTGCCGTATCGGGAGCGCCTGATGGGTGTTCTCCGGCGAGGCATCGGGGCCTCAGCTTAGGCGGGGCATCAGGGCCTCAACTCAGGCGCCTCCGGGAGGACGTCAGTCCCGAAGGAGAAGGCTGAGTCCGAAAAGGAAGGTGCTCACCGCCGAAATGGTTGTCCCGATCGTCTGAAACAGCACCTGCCGGCGGTCCCGGGCCTCCTCGCGCTCGACCCGCTCCTCCTGGAGCACGAGCTGCGCCAGCGTCGGGTCCTCGGCCGTTGGCACGCGGTCGACGAACACCGCGTCGCCGGCCTCGACCACCGCCTCGGAGTCGGCCACGAGGCGGCCCGAGCCGGCCTCGACGACGTACACCTCCGTCGCGCTCGGCCCCAGCCCGCCGGCCGCCTCGACGTACGCCGAGGCGGGGAGGCCGGGCGTGAACGGGACGAACGCCGGCTCGGTCACCTGCCCGTAGACGCGCACGCCGCCCAGGTCGCGCGGGACCACGAGGCGGTCGCCGTCGAGGAGCGGGACCGCCTCGGGGGCACCGGCCAGGTCGACCGGGCGCCGCGGCGTTCGGGCCAGCTCGCCGGCCAGGAACTGGCGGCCGAAGAGGTCGAGGCCGGAGAGCGTCGTCTCGTCGTCGGCGATGGCGGCCGGCAGCGCGCGGGCGCGGCGCTCGAGGTAGGCGCCGCGGCCGAAGGCGTCCGGGCGAAGCCCGCCCGCCATCTCCACGAGGTCGTCGAGGGTCGTCGTGCCGGCCGTGATCGGGTAGACGCCGGGGAAGCGAACCGCCCCGATGGCCTCGGCGAGCCCCGCGTCGGGGTCGGCCTCGACGGCGTAGACCTGGTCGCGCGGCCCGATGGTGATGGCGCGTGCGTCCGCAACGCCCGCCTCGATGGGGGCGCCGGAGCCGCCGGCCCGCGTGACGCGGACGGACTGGATCCGGTCGAGCCCGTCGGTGCCGGTCGCGGCGGCGAGGACGGCAAACGCCGTGTCGTCGGGGCGGACGTCGTAGACGCCGGGGCGCGGGACGGCGCCCCCCCCCCACCAGCCCCCCCGCGCGGGGGGGCGAAGGGGGGGGGCGTAGGGGGCGGCCGCC
>JBCCQJ010000098.1:0-14730 GCA_039024395.1 Bacteroidota bacterium
ACCGCCCGCCCCCCCACCGACCCCTTCGGCCGCCAGCCCTGGTCGGCCAGCGGCGTCGAGCGCGTCCCCGTTCTCATCTTCGACGAGCCCGGCGAGCTGGCCCGTCAGGCCGCCCGCCAGGTGCGGACGCTCATCGAGGCCAAGGCCGCCTCGGGGGACATCGCCGTCCTCGGCCTCCCGACCGGCTCGACGCCGATCGGCGTCTACCAGGAGCTCGTGCGGATGCACCGCGAGGACGGGCTCGACTTCTCGAACGTGGTCACGTTCAACATCGACGAGTACGTGCCGATGACGCCGGACTCGCTCCAGAGCTACCACCGCTTCATGCGGGAGAACTTCTTCGACCACGTCAACGTGCCGGAGGCCAGCATCCACATCCCGCGCGGCGACCTCCCCGAGGCGGAGATCGAGGCCCACGCCGCCGAGTACGAGCGGCTCATCCAGCGCGCGGGCGGCATCGACCTGATGCTGCTCGGCATCGGGCGCAGCGGCCACATCGGCTTCAACGAGCCCGGCTCGACGCCCGACGACCGGACGCGGCTGATCGTGCTCGACGAGATCACGCGCAAGGACGCCGCCTCGGACTTCTTCGAGGAGAAGTACGTCCCCCGCGAGGCCATCACGATGGGCGTGGGCACCATCCTCGACGCGCGCGAGATCATCCTGATCGCCACCGGCGAGCACAAGGCGCCCATCGTGCGGCAGGCCGTCGAGGAGAAGCCGAACCAGCAGGTCTCGGCCACCTACCTGCAGTACCACTCCAACGCCTCGTTCTACGTCGACCGCGCGGCCGCGTCCGAGCTGACGCGCGAGAAGACGCCGTGGCTCGTCCGCCGCGTCGAGTGGACGCCCGAGGCGGCCAAGCGCGCCGTGATCTGGCTCTCGCGCGCGGTCGGCAAGGCGATCCTGCGCCTCGACGCGAGCGACTTCCACCGGCACCACCTCCACGACCTCGTCCACACGCACGGCGTCGACGACCTGTGCCAGCGCGTCTTCGAGGACCTCCGCGGGCGCGTGACCTACCGCGACCGGCTGCCGACCAAGGAGCGCGTGGTCGTGTTCAGCCCCCACCCCGACGACGACGTGATCTCGATGGGCGGCATGCTGAGCGCGCTCGTCCGCAACGGCAACGACGTCACGGTCGCCTACATGACCAACGGGTCGGTGGCCGTCTTCGACGAGGACGTCCGGCGGCACCTCCAGTTCATCGAGATGACGCACGACGTCCTCGCGCCCGGCGCCGACGACGGGATGAAGGACAAGATCGCGGCCATCCTGCGCGACCTCGACAAGAAGAAGCCGGCCCAGGTCGACACCGACGACGTGCAGAAGATCAAGGCCTACATCCGCTACACCGAGGCGATCGCGGCCATCGAGGTGATGGGCCTCGGCGCCGAGCACGCGCGGTTCCTCGACATGCCGTTCTACAAGACCGGCCGCGTCAAGAAGGACCCCATCGGCGAGGCCGACGTGCAGATCGTCTACGACCTCCTGCGCGAGACCGGCGCGACGACCCTGTTCGTGGCCGGCGACCTCTCCGACCCGCACGGCACGCACCGGATGTGCTACAGCGCCATCGACCAGGCGGTCCGCCGCCTCGGGGCGGAGCTCACCGAGGCGGCCGCCGTCGAGGCGGACCCCGGCGGCGACGGCGCGCCGGCCAAGAAGCGCCGCCGCAAGGCCGGCGCCGACCCGCGCCCGCTCGTGTGGCTCTACCGCGGCGCGTGGCAGGAGTGGGAGATCGACCGCGCCGACGTGTTCCTCCCGCTCTCGAAGGCCGACCTGGACCTCAAGATCGAGGCCATCTACAAGCACGAGAGCCAGAAGGACCGCGCCCTCTTCCCCGGCGCCTACGACGACCGCGAGTTCTGGGAGCGCGCGCGCGACCGCAACACCGAGACCGCCCGCGCCCTCGACGCGCTCGGCCTGCCCGAGTGCTACGCCGCCGAGGCGTTCGTGACCGTCCACGAGATGCCGTAGGGCTGCGCGCATTGGACGCATCCGACCTCCCACTTCGTCCTCTTCGCCTCTCCCGATTCCTCGCTCGACGGAATGGAGGGCGCGCTGCGCGCGCGGAGGAATGGAGGAGGACGACGAGAGGTCGGCGTGCAGGACCCCCTCCCTACTCGCCGCCTCGGGGCGGGGCGCCCGGCCCCGAGGCGGCGGAGATTGCGACGTGACCTTGCACGCGGACGCGCCCCGCCGGATCTTCACATTCCTTCTTCCGTCCCCGAAGCGCCTCCGAGCCCCTTCCCGGCTGCCGATGACACTTGCCACTGCGCTCCGCACCACCGCCTCCGTTCTCCTCGTCGCCCTCCTCCTCGGGGCGGGCGACGCCGCGGCGCAGGCCGCCGGCAAGATCTCCGGTCGCGTCACCGACACGGCGGGGCAGCCCGTCCCCGGGGCGAGCGTCCTCGTCGTAGAGACGTCACGAGGCACGACGACCGACGCCGACGGCTACTACACGATCCTCAACGTGCGAGCCGGCACCTACACGCTGCGCGTGAGCTTCCTCGGCTACGCCGCGCAGGTCGTCGAGGGCGTAAACGTCAACATCGACCAGACGACGACGATCAACGCAACGCTCCAGGACGAGACGGAGCTGATCGACGAGGTGGTCGTGCGGGCCGAGCGCCCGCCGGTCGAGCTGGACGTCTCGAACAGCCGCACCAACATCGGGGCCGGCGAGATCCAGGCCCTCCCCGTCGCCTCGGTGACGGGGGC
The DNA here is from genome assembly GCA_039024395.1 of Bacteroidota bacterium. Taxonomy (GTDB): domain Bacteria; phylum Bacteroidota; class Rhodothermia; order Rhodothermales; family Rubricoccaceae; genus Rubrivirga. The sequence continues at coordinate 2,725 of JBCCQJ010000098.1, forward strand.
CGTCGGCCTCCAGGCGGGCGTCCAGGGCCTCTCGATCCGGGGCTCGTCGTCGGACCAGGTCTCGTTCCAGGTCAACGGGCTCACGCTGCGCGACGAGCGCAACAACGCCCCGTTCACCAACATCAGCCTCTCGTCCGTCGAGGAGATCCAGGTCCAGACGGGCGGCTTCAACGCCGAGTACGGCAACGTCCGCTCGGGCGTCGTCAACGTCGTCACCAAGGAGGGCGACCCGAACCGCTACGAGGCCACCGCCATCCTCCGCATCAGCCCGCCGGCCCAGAAGCACCGCGGGATTCTCGCCAACGACCCCAACGCGTATTGGGTGCGGCCCTTCCTCGACCCCGAGGTGGCGTTCACGGGCACCCAGAACTGGGACCCGATCACGCAGAGCCAGTACGAGCCCTTCGAGGGCTGGAACGCGGTGTCGCAGGGGCTGCTCGCCGACGACGATCCCACCAACGACATGACGCCGCAGGCGCTCCAGCAGGCGTTCCTGTGGCAGCACCGCAAGTCGATGGAGATCGTCGACCCCGACTACGACGTCGACCTCGGCTTCGGCGGACCGGTGCCCGGCGCGCGCGCGCTCGGCAACCTCCGCTTCTACGCGTCGCTGCGCCGCGAGGAGGACCTCTACATGATCCCCCTCCACACCGACCGCTACGAGGAGCAGACGGGCCACCTCAAGCTGACCTCCGACCTCGCGCCGGGCATGAAGCTCTCGGTCGAGGGCCGCCTCGGGGAGAGCGCCGGCACCGGCGCCAGCCGCTCGGGCCAGCCCGGCTTCTTCCGCTCCTCCACCGGCATCGCCCGCAACCTCTCGTCGGTCAGCTTCATCGACAGCCGCATCTTCTCGGGCGACTACTGGGGGCCGAGCGAGGTGGCCTACAACCAGCTCGGCGCCACGTTCAACCACGCGCCCACGGCGACGTCGGTCTACGAGATCCGCTTCAACCGCTTCGCCTCGACCTACGACACCAACCCGGGTCGCCTCCGCGACCGGACGCCCGTCGTGAGCTTCGGCGGCGTCGGCTTCGACGAGGCACCCTTCGGGTGGTCGCCCTCACCGTCCGACGGCGTCGACGGGATGCGGATGGGCGTCGGCATGAGCAACAGCCGCGACTCGTCGAGCACGGTCGTCTACAGCGTCCAGGGCGCCTACACGAACCAGCTCAACCGCTTCCTCGAGGTCAAGACGGGCCTCGAGTACGCGCTCACGCAGAGCGACATCAACTACGCCCAGGTCGACTCCTTCCTCACGGGCAGCAACTTCCGCGTGACGTGGGACCGCGAGCCGGTCCGCGCGGCGGCCTTCGCGCAGTCGAAGCTCGAGTTCCAGGGCATGATCGCCAACCTCGGCCTGCGGCTCGACTACTCGCACGCGGGCGGCTTCTGGTACGACTTCGGGACGTTCGAGCCGGCCTTCGGCGGGCTCCCGCTCGTCAACGGCGAGCCCGAGCCGGCTCTCGACACGCTGCTCACGACCGCGCCCACACGGCGGATCCTCAACCTGAGCCCCCGCCTCGGAGTCTCGTTCCCGGTCACGGCCGTCTCGAAGCTGTTCTTCAACTACGGCCACTTCCGGCAGCTCCCCGACTCGGACGACCTCTACCTCGTCCGCGCGCTCGAGAACTCGGGCCAGGTGCGCCGGATCGCCGACCCCAACAACCCGCTCCCCCAGACGATCGCCTACGAGCTGGGCTACGAGCAGGCCTTCTTCGGGCGCTACCTCGCCCGCGTCGCTGGCTACTACAAGGACATCACGCTCGACCCGCGGCTGGTCACCTACGTCAGCCGCAGCGGGAGCGTGACCTACGACCTCACCGAGCCCAACAACTTCTCCGACATCCGGGGCTTCGAGCTGACGCTCTCGAAGACGCAGGGCGACTACGTGCGTGGCTTCGTCAACTACACGTACGACGTCCGCCAGAGCGGCTTCTTCGGCTTCCGGGACATCTTCGAGAACTCGACCGAGCAGCGCCAGCAGGAGGAGAGCGACGCGCTGCGGCGGGCGGCCTCGAGCCGGCCCGTCCCCCAGCCCTTCGCGCGGCTCAACCTCGACTTCTTCTCACCGGCTGAGTTCGGCCCGCGCGCCGGCGGCCTCTACCCGCTCGGCGGCTGGCAGATGAGCGTCCTCGGGCGGTGGCAGGACGGCGGGCGCTTCACGTGGGGCGACAACGGCGTCGCCGCGCCCGGCGTGGCGCGCAACGTCGACATCCGGGACTTCTGGCAGGTCGACCTCCGCTTCTCGCGGTCGTTCACCGTCGGCGGCCGGCGAGCAACCTTCTTCGCCGACGTGTTCAACCTGACTGACCGGCGCGACCTCTCGCTCTTCACCGGCGCGCGCGACGGCAACGACCGCAACGCCTACCTCGCGAGCCTCCACTTCCCCGAGGGCGAGTACTCGAACATCCCCGGCAACGACGTCGTGGGCGACTTCCGGCCCGACGACGTGGCCTTCCAGCCCATGCGCCCCATCAACACGCGCGACGAGTTCAACGCGGAGCGGCCGGCCGACGAGGCACTGATCTACTACGAGCGCGACTCGGCGTCGTACATCGAGTTCCGCGACGGCGCATGGCAGAACGTCGAGGCGGGCCGCCTCCAGGAGGTGCTCGACACGAAGGCGTACATCGACATGCCCAACCAGACGTACCTCAACTTCCTCGACCCGCGCGACATCTTCTTCGGCATCCGGCTCTCGCTCTAGCTGGCCTCACTCTATGACGTTCGCTTCGCTCCGGCGCGCCCTCGGCGCCGCCCTCCTCGCCGCTGCGCTCGCCGTCGCGCTCGCGCCTGCCGCCTCGGCGCAGTTCGAGACCCGCTGGGTCGCCGCCGGCGACCTCCACAACTGGTACTCCTCCTCGGGGTCGGAGTGCGAGGCGTGCTTTGTGCAGACGCAGCAGTACGGCCTCCGCTGGCCGGGCATCTTCCAGTTCACCGACATGCAGGCCGCCAAGGGGATGTGGCTCGGCGCCCGCAACGTGACCGGCCCGATGGGCACCCAGTTTCCGGTGCGCGTCGTCCACATGGGACCGCGCGTGACCGGCGTCGACACCATGTTCCCGACGCTCTTCGAGCTCGTCGCGCGCAACGAGATCACCGTCGTCACGGTCGACGGCGACCAGTCGTTCCCGTCGGCCGAGATGATCGCCGACCGCATCGACCCCTCGATCCCGTCCGACGTGATGCTGGTCAACCGCGTCAACACCCTCCTCGGGGTCACCTTCGAGCGGCGCGTCTACCAGTTCAGCCAGCAGTTCCACGACGACTACCACGTCATCGAGTACGTGTTCACCAACACGGGCAACACCGACGGCGACCCCGAGATCGAGGTCCCGAACCAGACCATCGAGGACTTCGTCGCCTTCTTCCAGTACCGGCTCTCGGTCGCACGCGAGGGCCGCTACGTCGTCGCCAACTCGACCGGCTGGGGCAAGAACGCCATGAACGACGCCCGCGGCGACGGCACCGAGGCGGACCCCGCCGACGAGCAGTTCCGCGCGCAGTTCACCTGGCACGGCCGCAGCCCCGAGTCGCAGCTCGACTACGACAACCTCGGCGCCTCGGCGCAGGCGCCGGTCCTCAATGTCGCCCCGTCGGACACGCTCGGGCGGCTCACGGCGAGCCAGTTCGTGGGCGTCGTGACGCTCCACGCCGACACCTCGCCCGCGGACGCGACCGACGACCCCGGCCAGCCGTCCACGACGGCCTGGCTTGGCTCCGACGACCCATACCAGTCGAACAACGACGCCTTCAACTCGATCCAGATGCAGACCGAGTATGACATCATGACGCGCGGCAACCAAAGCCCGCGGCATGCCCTGGCCGTCGAGCCGACCGGCCTGCCGGGCTTCCTGAACCCGACCGGCGACCCGTCGCAGGGAAACTCGGGCGGCTACTCGTTCGCCAACGGCTACGGCCCGTACACGCTGGCGCCGGGCGAGAGCGTCCGGATCGTGTTCGCCGAAGGCGCCGGCGGCCTGAGCCGTGAGGCCAACACGGCGATCGGCGCTGCCTTCAAGGCGTCCGGCAACGACGCCGGGGCAGGGCTGACATTCGCCGGCGAGACGAAGACCAAGAACGAGTGGATCTTCACCGGCCGCGACTCGCTCTTCCAGACGTTCCGCCGCGCCATCGACAACTACGACGCCGACTTCGCCATCCCGCGCGGGCCGGCCCCGCCGCGGACGCTCGACATCCGCTCGGGCGGCGACCGGATCTCGCTCGAGTGGACGACCTACGACGACGCGCCCGCCTTCGACCGCTGGGAGGTCTACCGCACCCAGTTCGCCTTCGACAGCACCTACACGCTCGTCCACACCGCCGCCCCCTCGGAGACGTCGTTCGACGACACGACGCCCATCCGCGGCATCGGCTACTACTACTACGTGGTCGCCGTCCAAGACGGCGCGGCCAACGCCGGCGGCGGCGGCACCCCGGCAGGCGTGCCGCTGCGCAGCACCCGCTACGCCACGCAGTCGTACATCCCGGCGCGCCTCCAGCGGCCCCAGGGCGAGCGCATGGAGGAGATCCGGGTCGTCCCGAACCCCTTCTTCATCGGCTCCGACCGCGACATCCGCTTCCCGGACCAGACCGACAGGCTGGCCTTCTTCAACATCCCGGGCCAGTGCCGGATCGACATCTACACCGAGCTGGGTGAGCTGGTCGAGACGATCGAGCACACCGACGGCAGCGGCGACGGCTTCTGGGACCACACCACGTCGTCGCGTCAGGTGGTCGCCAGCGGCATCTACATCGCCGTCATCACGGTCACCGAGGACATCCGCGACCCCCAGACCGACGCCCTGCTCTACGAAGCGGGCGAGCAGGCCTTCCGCAAGTTCGTCATCATCCGCTAGCCGCCGGCTCCATGCGCCTCCTGCCCCCCCTTCTCCGGCGGACCGCCCTCCTCGCCGCGCTGCTTGCACCCGCGCTCGCGCCCGCCGCGCAGCAGGTCGCCGAGCGCGAGAAGCTGGCCCAGACCGGGCTCAAGTTCCTCAGCGTGGCCGGCGACCCCCGCGCGGCCTCGCTCTCGTCGGCCACCACGGCCCTCGAGGGCGGTGCCGAGATGCTGTTCACCAACCCGGCCGGCATGGCGTGGATGGAGCCCGGCTCCGGCGTGTCGCTCAGCCAGACGGGCTGGATTGCCGACATCGACTACAGCCACAGCGCGGTCGCCTTCCAGCCGGCCGGCGGGCGCTACGGCGTGGTCGGGGTGTCGCTGGCGTTCGTCGACTACGGCGAGTTCCAGGAGACCGTCCGCGCCGACAACGACCAGGGCTTCGTCGACGTCGGCACGTTCTCGCCAACGGCCCTCGCGGTCGGTCTCGGCTATGCCCGGGCGGTCTCGGACCGCTTCTCGGTCGGCGGCCAGGTCAAGTACGCCCGGCAGGACCTCGGCGACGTGATCGCCGGCGTCGGCGACGGTGGCAGCTTCAGCCGCGAGGCGGCCGCCGAGGGCACGCTCGCCTACGACTTCGGGGTCCACTACAAGACGGGCTTCGAGAGCCTCCGCTTCGCCGTCAGCGCGCGCAACTTCGCCCCCGAGGTGATCTACGCCGAGGAGAGCTTCCAACTGCCGCTGACCTTCCAGATCGGGGTCGCGATGGACGTCGTCGACCTGACCTCGCTCGACCCGTCGACGCACAGCCTCCGCGTGAGCGCCGACGCGGCCAACCCGCGCGACTTCAGCGAGCAGATCCGCCTCGGGGGCGAGTACGTGTTCGCGAACACGCTGGCCCTCCGAGGCGGCTACACGTTCCCGACCGACCAGGAGGGCATCAGCCTGGGCGCGGGCGTCCAGCAGGCCCTCGGCGGCGTCGGCTTCGGGGCCGACTACTCGTACACCGACTTCGGCGTGTTCTCCGGCGTCCACCGCGTCGCCGTCCGCTTCTCGCTCTAGACCGTCCATGCGCCTCCCGCGACCCCTCGCCCTCCTGGCCGCTGTCGCCGTTTTCAGCGCGTGTGACTCCGACCCGGGCGGCAGTCTCTTCGACCCCGACGCCACGGGCAACGCCGCGCCAGTGATCGCCTCGGTGTCGCCGCAAGGCGTCGTGCTGGCCGGCATCGACGAGGTCACGATCACCGGCCAGAACTTCTCCGCTACGCCGGAGGAGAACATCGTTTTCTTCGACGACGGCAATGGGGCCGTAGCCCGCGGCGCGATCCTCTTTGCCTCGGAGACCGAGCTTCGTGTGCGCGCACCCAACCTGCCCAATGCCGACCTCAAGATGCGCGTGAGCGTGCAGGGTGCGCCCGACTTCTCCAACGAGGTGCCGATGCCGCTGACGCCGGCGTTCGTCCCCTTCGGCGACCTCGACGCGGGCATCAACGAGGACCCGAGGGGCATCACGAGCGGCCCCGACGGCTCGCTCTACGTGTCCCTCAGCATCAACGGCCCTCCAGCGGGCATCTTCCGCTTCTCGCCGGCTGGCGAGCGGTTCGCCTTCTCGACGCAAGCGGCCTTGTGGACCGACTTCGCCCTTACCGACGACGGCGCGCTGATCGGCGCGCGGCAGATCCGGGGCATCTTCCGCCTCCCCGAGGGCACGCAGCGCGAGACATTCGCGGCAGTCCCTGCGGGCAACTCGCTCCGCACCGTTGCCCGTGACGCCACGGGGGCCGTGTGGGCCGCCGGCAGCAACACCGTCCCGGAGAACGCCAACCTCTACCGCGTCGCCCCTGACGGATCCGTCACCTCGACCCCGTTCGCGGAGCCTGTCGCCGATCTTGTCGTCGCCGACGGCACACTGTACGTCGCCACGTCGACAGTGGCCTCCAGCATCGTCGTCGACAGCAAGGTGTGGACGTTCCCGATCACCGAGGCGGGCGGCCTGGGTACGGGGAGTGTCCTCTACGACGTGACGGCCGATCAGGGCAGCGGCATCGGCGCCACGTCGCTCGCCGTCGCCGCCGACGGCACCGTCTTCGTCTCGACGAACAGCGATGACCCGATGGTCGAAGTGGCCCCCGACGGTTCTGCAGTAGTGCTCTATCCCGGTGTGCTTCCGGGACCCATCGTGTCGCTGTCGTGGGCGCCCGGCTCCACCCTCTACGCGGTCCGCGGCCTGACCACCGCTGAGGCTGAGGCGGGGGGCGTCTTTACGCTTCTCACCCTCGAAACGCGGCGGCCGGGTCCGTTCTAGGCCTTCGCGCCCTACATTCGCGTCGCGCCCCGTGCGCGTCTCTCCCTCGGCTTCGGCCGTCTCACAACCCCTTCTCTCTTCTCATGAGGCATCTGCTACTCGCACTCGCACTCGCTCTCCCGATCGGCGCTGGCGCCCAAGCGTGGTCGTACGACAGCGACTTCCCTACTGACACCGACCGCCAGTTCAGCAGCACCCACGGAATCGCCGTTGACGGCGAGGACCGCGTCTGGGTTCAGCCCTTCGGACTGGCCGATAGCGTCGACGTCGACGGGACATTCCTCGACAGCGGTACAGTTCTGGTCTTCAACGCGGACGGCTCCGAGGCAGGCTGCTCCCCGATCCGCTTCCTCGCCGACGCTGGCGGCGCGGTCATCGATACTCTCGGCATCGCGACCAACGCCTCGGGCAGCCTCGAGACGCAGACCGGCCGGGGTCTCCGTGCCGATAAGGACGGCAACGTCCTCATCACCCAGGGCAACCTGCTCTTTAAGGTGGACCATACATCCTGTGGCACCGGCGCGACGGCCAACACAGTGACCCAGCTTGCCAAGGCCCAGCCGTTCACCGGCTCGATGGTCGCTGGCGGTACTGACGCTGCCGGCAACTTCTATATGCTGCAGGTCGTCGGCGGGAGCACACAGATCAAGCTGCTCGACGCCAACCTCAACGAGGTGGAGACCTTCGGCAACAACCGGACGTTCAACCGCACCATGCTCGCAGCCGACGACGGCGGCGGAGACGGCGGCGTGGCGGTATGGGACTTCAGCTACACTACCAATGCTCCGGTCGTCTACTACCGCCCCGACGACCTCTCGACGTTCGACTCGCTCGGCGTCTCGCTCCGGGGCATGGCGATTGAGTCAGCAGATATTCATCCGGTCACAGGGGACCTCTGGTTCAGCGCAGGGAGCGCCGATAGTGACCCGGCCGTCGGGTGGACGGACAACACGTGGTACGCCTTCGCTCTGGAGGATCTCTTCACGTTCGACGGCAGCGGCAACATCACGGCTACCATCGAGGACCCGACGCCGCGCGACAGCATGAACTGGCAGCCCAACGCCTGGAACGCTGCCAACACGGCCGGTCGCCCCCGCGCGATCGACTTCAGCGCCGACGGCATGACGGCCTACGTGGGCCAGTTCAGCCAGGGCACGCCCGCGACGCAGAAGCTCATCCAGATGGAGACGAGCGCGGAGGGCGGCCCGACATGGGTCCCGGTCGCCACGCTCGGCCAGAACCAGCCCAACCCGGTCACTGGCCGCACCGACATCGCGTTCACGACCGCCGAGTCTGGGCTCGTCCGCGTCCGCGTGTTCGACACCACGGGCCGCGTCGTCGCGACGGTCGTTGACCAGACCCTGCCGGCCGGCGAGCACCACGCGACGTTCGACGCGTCCGACCTCGCGGCGGGCGTCTACGTCTACTCGGTCGAGGTCAACGGCTTCGGCACGAGCCGCCAGATGACCGTCGTGCGGTAGCGCTCTACGCCTGCCTGTGACGGACCCACCCGGAGGGCGTCGGGCCATGCGTCCGGCGCCCTCCTTTGCTTTTCCCATGATGCACCGCTCTCTCCTCCTCGCTGTTTTGGGCCTTCTCCTCGGGACCTCGGTGACGGCCCAACCGCAGAAGCACGAGTTCCGAGGTGCGTGGATCGCGACCGTCGTCAACCTCGACTGGCCGAGCTGCACGTCGTGCCCCCCGGCGACCCAGCAGGCCGAGTTGGTCACGCTACTCGAGGACCTTCAGGCGACGGGCGTCAACGCCGTCGTCTTTCAGGTCCGCACCGAGGCGGACGCCCTCTACGACTCGCCCTTCGAGCCGTGGTCGTTCTGGCTGACCGGGAGCCAGGGCACGGCACCCGACCCGTTCTACGATCCGCTTGCGTTCGCTATCGAGGAGGCGCACAAGCGCGGGATGGAGCTGCACGCCTGGATCAACCCGTACCGCGCCGACCGGGGCTCGGACTACCCGAAAGCCGCCTCGCACGTCACCAACGCGCACCCGGAGTGGATCCTCTCGTTCAGCTCGGGCATCTCGATTCTCGACCCTGGGCTCCCGGAGGTGCGCGACCACGTTGCCTCGGTGGTGGGCGACATCGCCCGCCGTTACGACATCGACGGGCTCCACTACGACGACTACTTCTACCCCTACCCCAGCGGCAGCTTCTCGGGGATCTCGAACGAGGACGACGCCACGTTCGCCGCTCACCCGCGCGGCTTCACCGACCAGGGCGACTGGCGCCGCGACAATGTCAACCTGCTCGTCGCTCAGATCCAGGACACCCTTCAGGCCGTCCGCCCCGAGGCGGTCCATGGCGTGAGCCCGTTCGGTATCTGGAAGAATGGGACCCCCTCGGGGGTCAGCGGGCTCGACGCCTTCGACGTCATCTACGCCGACGCCGTCGCGTGGATGAACGCCCAGACCATCGACTACCTCGCCCCGCAGCTCTACTGGTCATCTCAGCAGTCCCTCGACACCGACGGCGATGGCAGGCCCGATCGGCCCAACCGCCAGCGATTCACGCGGCTCGCCCCGTGGTGGGCCTCCGTCCGCAATGACCGCCATGTCTACCCCGGTCTCGGGGCCTACCGCATCGGGACGACTGGCTACGGTGCGACCGAGATCCCGACGCAGATCCGGATCACGCGTGCGAACGATGACATCGACGGCACCGTCCTCTTCCGTCCGTACGACGGGCTCTTTCGGGGCAACTTGGGTCTCGACGACTCGCTGCGGACGAACCTTTACCGCACCCCGGCCCTCCCGCCGCCGATGCCCTGGCGGAGCCAGGACGCGCCGGGCACGCCGACAGACCTGGAAACCTCGGCGCCCGCCGGCAACCAGAGTGGCGCCGTCCCCCTGAGCTGGCAGGCCCCCACCTCGGGGGACGCCGAGGCCCGCTTCTACGCCGTCTACCGCATTCCTCCCGCCGAGGCGGGCGACCTCGCGACGGCGACCGCCCAGGCGCGCAGCCTCGCTGGCGTCACCGGCGAGACCACGTTCACCGATGCGCCCCCGGGCGACGGCCTCTACACGTACGTGGTGACGGCCGTAAGCCCCAACTCGGTCGAGAGCGCGCCCAGCAACGCCGTGCAGGCCCAGGGCGCGACCGCCTCGGAGCCGACGGACCGGCTCGCGTTCGGCCTGCTGCCGCCCCGCCCCAACCCCGCTTCGGGGCCGGCCGAGATTCAGTTCACGCTCCGTGCGCCCGCCTCGGTGACGCTCCGCGTCGTCGACGCGCTCGGCCGCGAGGTGGCCCGCCTCCTCGACGACGCACCGCACGCCGCCGACACGCACGCCGTCGTCTGGCGCCGCGAGGCGGGCGTCGGCAGCGGCACCTACTTCGTCGTCCTCGACGCCGGGGGTGAGCGCATCACCCGCCCGCTCACCGTCGTCCGGTAACTCCCGCTCCGAACTGATATGCACCGCTTCGCTCTTCTGCTCGCCGCCGTTCTCACGGTGGCCGCCTGCGACGCCACCAACGAGGTACCCGGGGTCGGGCAGGCCGGCCCGGCGCTCGCCGTCGACTCCGTTCGGGTGTCGGTCTCTGGGGTCGAGACGATCACCGTCGGCGGCATCACCGGTGGGTCGCCGACGGCGTCGGACACGCTCCGCCTGGATGCTGGCACGGCGTACTCCGGCGTCGTGCGTGCGGTGGATGACGCGCAGGACACCGAGATCCAGGCCGAGGCCGAGTCGTACCTGTTCACGTTCGCCGTCGCGCCCGGAGGCGCCACGGTGACCCAGACGGACCGCGAGAGCGTCTACGCGGTCGAGAACCTCAACGACGGCGACTACCCGCTCGGGCGGACGTTCCGCATCGAGGTGGACGACGCAGCATCTGGCGCGGCGACGCTGACGGTCTCGCTCGTCCGCTACGACGGCGCACCGAAGTCGGACCTCACGGGCACCGGTGGAATGGTAGACTTCTCTGTGAGCGTTCCAATTTTCTTCGCCGCGGACGAAAGCTAGTACGGCTTGGCGATCCTCTCTCCGCGAAGATTCGCCAAGCCGCTGCAAGAGACGTGTACCACGACTCTTACGAAGGAGTCACAGAGGCGTAGTACATGTCTCTGACGAAGGAATCACAGAGTCGCTGTGAGGGAAAACGTTGCGCTCGCGCTGTTCTCGCTGTTCGTAGTGATGCATGTGCGCGTCACGTCAAGTCCTGACGATCCAGCGAGTCCTTTGGGGATGAAGGCCGGTCCGAACGCTGGACTACTGGTCACCGTCGCGTCCGTTCTCGACTGGTCGAGTTCGGCGGCTGCCTTCGGCGCGCCAGGCGGTTGGACGTCGGTGCTACACGTCACGGTGATTGCCCCGTCAGCGCTCGTGAAGAAGATCCGACTGGGCGAGGTCACTCGGAAGTAGTCAGCACCGAAGAGCGTCACGACCTGGCTCTGGATCTGGATCGATCCGGTGTAGCCGTTGATCGTGACGGGACCGTAGTTGAACGTCTGCGTTCCGGACGCTGCCTTGGCCGACGCGTCGATCGCTGCGAGGGCTGGAGGTGGGTCAACGGAGGCAGCCACCTCGGTGTCGGGGGCGTTGGAGTCGCACGCAGCAACAAGGAAGACGAGACCGACAAGGCCGGCCGTAGCGAAACGGGTCATGGTACCAGGGGAAGGTGAAACACCCTGCGCGACGCGCAGGCCCTGGCAGCGTATGGATACGAGTGTCGTATCGAATCAGGACATTCCTGATTGGTTGTGCCCGACTCATACCATTTCGCTAGGATCATAGTCCATCTGCGGCACTGACGATGTAGTCGTACCCCGTCAGGGAGCGCACCTCTTCCAGCGTCAGCCCCCGGAGGATCTCGGCGACGTGCTCTTGGAGGCCCCCGAGAGTCGTCCGC
>JBCCQJ010000099.1:0-14686 GCA_039024395.1 Bacteroidota bacterium
AACCCCGAACCCCGAACCCCGAACCCCGAACCCCACCCTGTGCCTCCTCGCGTCTACCTCACCGGCTTCATGGCCTCGGGCAAGAGCACCGTCGGGCCGCTGCTCGCCGACCGGCTCGGGTATCGGTTCGTGGACCTCGACTGGCTCGTCGAGGCGCAGACCGGGCGCACCATCCTCGATCTCTTCGCCGAGGGCGAGGCCGTCTTCCGCGCCGCTGAGGCCGAGGCCCTCCGCGAGACGACCCGTGGCCCCAAGGTCGTCGTCTCCACCGGAGGCGGAACGCTGGCCGAGGCGGCCAACCTGCACACGGCGCGGCACGCCGGCGTGGTCGTCTGGCTCCGCGCCTCGCCCGCGACGACCGTCACCCGCCTCGGGGACGCGGCCGGACGTCCCATGCTGGCTGGCGACGACGGGCGGCCCCTTCGCGGCGAGGCGCTCGACGCCCGCATCCGAGTTCTCCTGGGTGCCCGCGAGCCGTTCTACGCCCAGGCCGACCTCGTCGCCGACGCCGACGGCCGCCCCGAGGCGGTGGCGCGCGACATCGCGGAGCGCCTGCGGCGGTGGTCCAAGGACGCCCGCGCCCGGTAGGGCCCAGAGTAGTGTGCGCTGAGGAGCGGGACACGCATCTCGCCAAAATCGGTCGCTACGTTCAGGAGACGACATTCCTGATCTACTGACGTACCGACCCACTGCTCCACCGACTCTATCGGGTCAGGCGGAACGAGCGCCGGTGGTGTGGGCTCGGGCCGTGCGCGGCGAGGGCCGCGTAGTGAGCCGCCGTCGGGTAGCCCTTGTGCCGGTCCCAGCCGTACGCCGGGTACTCGGCGTGGAGGGCCACCATCTGCCGGTCGCGGGTCACCTTCGCGATCACCGAAGCGGCGGCGATCGACAGGCTCCGCGCATCGCCCTTGACGACCGTCTGCTGCAGCCAGGGCGCCTCGGGGATCTCCCGGTTGCCGTCGACCAGGAGTGCCTCGGGGTGGAGCGGGAGGGCCGAGGCGGCGCGGCGCATGGCCTCCATCGACGCCCAGAGCACGTTGAGGGCGTCGACCTCGGCCGCCGAGCACTGCCCGACGGCGACGGCCACCGCCTGGCGACGAATCGCTGGCAGAAGCGCCTCACGGGCCTCCGGCGAGAGCTTCTTCGAGTCGTCGAGCCCCGGAAGGTCCGCCTCGGGGGGGAGGACGACGGCTGCAGCCACGACCGGGCCGGCCAGGCAGCCGCGCCCCGCCTCGTCGAGCCCGACGACCACGCGCCGTCCCGCGGCCCAGTGCGCAGTCTCGATGGAGAGGTCGGGCATGGCGAGGGGTTGCAGGGAGAGGGCGAAACCATCTATCTTAGCCCGCGTCAGAGACACCGGCCTGCGCCTGCGAACTCAACCGACGCAGCGCAGGTCACGGCCACGAGTCACGCCGTCGCAGCGGAGCGAGGCGCAGCGGACGTAACCGACTTCCGGCCTGATCCTTGCACGCTTCCACCTGGGCCGAGTGCCTGATGGACCGTGTGTGGAGTCCTCAGCGGTTCGCCCGCCGGCTCCACCCTTGACCGTATCCGACGGCCGCCAGGCGGTGGCCTCTCCCCACGGCCCCTTTTGCCGGATGACGCCTGACGACGGGCGCTTCCTCGGATTTCTCGAACGCGCTGGCGGATGCCAGCGCCCTGTATCGCACAGCCATCCTTTTCATGGCAGACAAGACCGATTCGACGGCGGAGTCCGTCGAAACGACTGACGGCACCGACGCCGCCCCCCCGGAGACCAACGGTACCGCATCCAAGAAGCGCCGCTCGCGGGCCCATGTCATCGACCTGACCGGCAGCGCGCCCGCCCCCGAGGCGGAGGAGGCCCCCACGAAGCGCCGCACGCGCAAGAAGGCCGAGCCCGAGGCCGCCTCGGAGACGGCCGACGAGGCGGAGGAGAAGCCCAAGCGCCGGCGACGCCGGACGCGCGAGGCCGAGCCGGTCGCGTCCAGCGACAACCTCCCCGACGACGACGAGGCGCCCGCCAGAGGGCAGGCCGAGATCGACGAGGACGACGACGCCGAGGCGGAGTCCGGTGGCGGGCGGCGGCGCAAGAAGCGGAGCCGCAAGAAAAAGAGCGGCGGCACCGATGGCGGCGGGCACCCTGGCGAGCCCTTCGAGGGCATGCTGGAGCTCATCGGCGACAAGAAGTTCGGGTTCATCCGCGAGATCTCGACCTCGCTCGTCAAGGGCGACAACGACCCGTTCATGCCGCCGCCGCTGATCCAGAAGCACAACCTCCGCGACGGCGTCCGCCTCAAGGGCACCATCAAGCCCGGCCGCAAAGGCGCGTGGCAGGTGACGGACGTGACCGAGGTGATGGGCCAGAGCCCCGACGAGTGGGCCGAGGTGGAGGACTTCGACGAGGGCCTCGTCATCTACCCCGAGGAGAAGCTCGACCTCGTGACCGGCCCGAAGGACATCTCGATGCGCGTCATCGACATCGTGGCGCCGCTCGGGAAGGGCCAGCGGGCGCTCATCGTGGCGCCGCCGCGAGCGGGCAAGACGGTCATGCTCAAGGGCATCGCCGCCGGCATCGCGCAGAACCACCCCGAGGCCAAGCTCGTCGCCCTCCTCATCGACGAGCGCCCCGAGGAGGTCACCGACTTCCGCCGCAACACCGAGGCGACCGTCTTCGCCAGCTCCAACGACGCCGGCGAGGACAACCACGTCCGCGTGGCGACGCTCGCCTTCGAGTACGCGCGGCGCCTCGTCGAGCAGAAGAAGGACGTCATCATCCTGCTCGACTCGCTCACCCGCCTCGGGCGGACGTTCAACCTCTGGGGCGGCAACTCGGGCCGGACCATGTCGGGCGGCCTCGACGCGCGCGCCCTCGTGATGCCGCGCAAGATCTTCGGCGCGGCCCGCAACATCGAGGACGGCGGCTCGCTGACGATCGTCGCCACCGCCCTCATCGAGACGGGCTCGCGCATGGACGACGTCATCTTCGAGGAGTTCAAGGGCACCGGCAACTCGGAGATCGTGCTCGACCGCGACCTCTCGGAGAAGCGGATCTACCCGGCGATCAACATCAAGCGGTCTGGGACGCGCAACGAGGAGCGCCTCGTGCCGCAGGAGATCGCGCACGCGCGCAACATGCTCCTGCGGGCGCTCAACTCGCGCTTCCCCGACGAGGCCATGCAGGCTCTCGTGAAGCAGCTCATGATGAGCGAGTCGAACGAGCAGATGCTCACGGAGCTGATCCCGGAGTAGCCAGCCCGCTCTGCTCCCTCTGCCTCGGGGCGTCGTCCGGCCGGGCGGCGCCCCTTTTCGTTGGGGGACCACGAACGACAGACCGAGGACCACGGACGGCCTGGGAATGGAGGCGCCACCTCGGAGCCGGCGCCCTCTGGCCGTGGTCCATCGTCCGTGGTCCGTCGTCCCGACAGGTTACACCCCGGCCCCGAGGCGGTCTAGCGGCCTGAACCGCCCCCGCCTCGATGCCCGACCCGCTCGCCTTCCTCCCCGGTGTTGCCCTCCACGAGCCGGAGGAGCCGGAGGTCCAGTACGGCTACGTCTCGATCAAGAACCGCCCCGAGGCGGACCGCCCGCGCGAGCGGCTCCTCGCGAAGGGGCCGGCGGCGCTGAGCGACGCCGAGCTGGTGGGGCTCGTGTTCGGGAGCGGGACGCGCGTCGGTGGGCGCAGCGTGTCGGCGGTCGAGCTGGGCCAGGCGCTGATCCAGGCCTACGGGTCGCTGGCCAAGCTGGCGCGGCGCGACGCGAACCAGGTCGCGAGGGCGACGAAGGGCGTCGGGCCGGCCAAGGCGGCGCAGCTCGCGGCCGTGTTCGAGATCGGGCGTCGCATCGAGGCGGCGCCGGTGGAGGACCGCGTGCAGGTGCGCTCGCCGGCCGACGTGGCGGCGGCGTACGGCCCGCGCCTGCGCGACCTCAACCGGGAGGTGTTTGTGGTGCTCCACCTCAACACGGCGAATGTCGTCACGTCCGAGTACACGCTGACCACAGGCGGGCTGGCGGCGTCGATCGTCGAGCCGCGGCAGGTGTTCGAGCGGGCCATCCTGGAGCACGCCGCCTCGGTGGTGTGCCTCCACAACCACCCGTCGGGCAACCCGGAGCCCAGCCGCGAGGACGTCGCGATCACGAAGCAGCTCGTCGAGGCGGGAAAGGTGCTGGGCATCCCGGTCCACGACCACCTCATCATCGCCGGGCGCGGGTTCACGAGCCTGGCCGAGCGGGGGCTGATGGGATGACGACACGACAGGACGCCGGCATGACGGAGCGCAGGAATGCAGGAGGGCGCATGGTCGGGCGGGTCCATCAGCTTCAGACGTACGAGCGCGCCTATGGGGCCGCGATGGACCTGTACCGGGCATCGAAGGCCTGGCCGAAGGAGGAGCGGTACGCTCTCGTCGATCAAATCCGGCGGTCGTCGCGAAGCGTCTGCGCGAACATGGCCGAGGCATGGGCGAAGCGTCCGTATCCCAAGCACTTCGTCTCGAAGCTCTCCGACGCACACGGCGAGGCCGAGGAGACGCTCGTCTGGATTCGCTTCGCACGCGACTGCGATTACCTCAACCCCGAGGCGGCCGAGCGCCTGACTGAGATCTACCGGCGCGTCATCGGCGGCCTCATCAAGATGATGCGTCGGCCCGGTCCCTGGTGCGGCCCTGCTCGCCGCTGAGCAGCTTGCGCTCCTGCGCTCCCTCCGCACTACCTTCACGGACGCCCGACCCCCGCGCCCGTGCACATCATCGACTCCGCCACCGTCTACGACGTCTGCATCGTCGGCTCCGGCGCCGGCGGGAGCATGGCGGCCAAGGTCCTCACCGAGGCGGGCGCGAACGTGGTCCTCCTCGAGGCCGGCGCGCCGTGGTCCAACGCCGACGCCGACATGCTGGCCTGGAACTACGAGTCCCCGCGGCGGGGCGCCTCGACCACCGAGCGGCCGTTCGGCGAGTTCGACGCCTGCTACGGCGGCTGGGACATTCCGGGCGAGCCCTACCGCGCCGAGGCGGGCACCGACTTCCGCTGGTTCCGCGCCCGCATGGTCGGGGGGCGGACGAACCACTGGGGCCGCATCTCGCTCCGCTTCGGGCCGGACGACTTCCGCGGCAAGAGCCTCGACGGCTACGGCGACGACTGGCCGATCTCCTACGACGACCTCGCGCCGTACTACGACAAGGTCGACCGCCTCGTGGGCATCTTCGGCAGCCGCGACGGCTTCCACAACGAGCCCGACGGCCAGTTTCTGCCGGCGCCCGAGCCGCGCTGCTACGAGAAGCTCATCATGCGCGGCGCCGCCTCGGTGAACGTGCCCGTCCTGTCGTCGCGGCTCTCGATCCTGACGCAGCCCCACAACGGGCGTCCGCAGTGCCACTACTGCGGGCAGTGCGGGCGGGGCTGCTCGGTGGGCGCCAACTTCTCGGCCGGTGGGGTCCTGCTCGACCCGGCGATGGAGACGGGACGCCTCACGCTCGTGACCGGCGCGATGGCCCGCGAGGTGACGACCGACGACGAGGGCCGCGCGACGGGCGTCTCGTACGTCGACACCGCCTCGATGCACGAAGTCGCCGTCCGGGCCGACGTCGTGATTCTGGCCGCAAGCGCGTGCGAGTCGGCGCGGCTGCTCCTCAACTCGAAGAGCACGCGGCACCCGAACGGGCTCGCCAACTCCAGCGACGCCGTGGGGCGCTACATGATGGACACGACCGGCACGTGGATGGCCGGCTTCTTCCCCAACCTCGCCAGCGCACCGGCCCACAACTGCGACGGCGTCGGGGGGATGCACATCTACATCCCGTGGTGGCTCCACGACCAGCACGCGAGCCTCGGCTTCCCGCGCGGCTACCACCTCGAGACGTGGGGCGGGCGCGGGATGCCAGGCTACGGGTTCATGGGCGGCATCCAGAACACGAACGGCCGCCTCGGGGACGACCGGCCGAAGGGCGGAGGCGGCTACGGCGCCGCCCTCAAGGACGACTACCGCCACCTCTGGGGCACCACGATCGGGTTCAGCGGGCGCGGCGAGATGATCGCCCGCGCCGACAACCGGTGCCAGATCGACGAGGGGAGCGTCGACCGCTACGGCATCCCGACGCTCACATTCGACGTCACGTGGAGCGACGCCGAGATCCAGCAGGTCCGCCACATGCACGACGCGGGGCGCGAGATTCTCGAGGCGGCCGGCGGCGTGCTCTTCGCCGAGGCGCCCGGCGCCGACCGCGACTACGGCATCCAGCGGCCCGGCGAGATCATCCACGAGGCGGGCTGCGTGCGCATGGGCGCCGACCCGGCGACGGCCCCGCTCAACGGCTTCTGCCAGGCCCACGACGTCGACAACGTGTTCGTCGTCGACGCGGCCACCTTCACCTCGATGCCCCACAAGAACTGCACGTGGACGATCCTCGCGCAGTCGATGCGCGCCGCCGAATACATCGTCGACCAGCGCCGCCAGCGCAACGTGTGAGATGGACCACGGACGACCCGCCACGGACGACGGACAGATGAACGACCCGATGCTCGCCTCGGAGCCCACCGCCTCGGAGCCGACCGCCTCGATGAAGACCACGTCTCCTCCCCCCAGCGGAGGGAGGCCGGGAGGGGGGCGACGAGTCGGCCGCCTCGGTACTTCCGGAGGAGACCACCTCCCGGTTGATCGCCGGAACAGGGAGGTCCCCGAGGCGGCCCGCTCTTCTGTTCATTCACCCCCCGAGACCGCCACGTTCGACATGCGGCCCGCCTCGGGGATGCGCTCGCGGCGCGAGATCCTGGGGCTCCTGGCTGCCAGCGCCGTGGCCCCGATGTTTCTCGTCGGCTGCCGCGACGAGGGCGCCGCGGCCGTCGGCCACCTCGCCGAGCACCGCGCGGCCGGAGTCCTCGCGCCCGCCGTCGGCACCGAGCCCACGTTCTTCAGCGAGGCGGAGTTCGAGACGGTGAAGATGCTGGCCGACTACATCCTGCCGGCCGACGAGCGCGGCCCGAGCGCGGCCGAGGTGGGCGTCCCGGAGTTCATCGACTTCGTGATGACCGATGACCTCCTCGGGGACCCGACCGACCGGCAGACGGCCATGCGCGGCGGGCTGGCGTGGGTCGACAACCAGTGCCGCCGCGCGCACGGCGCGCCGTTCACGGCTTGCACCGACGCCCAGCGCCGCGCCCTCCTCGACCGGATCGCCTACCCCGAGGTGGCTGACCCGGCGGACGCCGCCGGCGTCGCCTTCTTCAACCGGATGCGCGACTACACGGCGGCCGGCTACTTCTCGTCGCCGCAAGGCGTCGAGGACCTGGGCTACATCGGCAACGTGCCCGTGCAGTGGACCGGCTGCCCCCCCGAGGTGGAGCAGCACGTCCTGCGGACGGCGTAGCGCCTCGCTGTCCGACCTCCCCGACAGGCACGTGCACCTCGGACTCGAACGATACCCGGATCAGCGTGCCCGGTGGCCTCAGGCCGGGCGCCACATTCTCGCCCAGCACGACGACGACACGGTGGTCGTATACCAGGCGTACAACGCGGAGATCGGCCACCCTGCGGCCCGCCTCGGTGCGTTCGGCGGGGCGTTCAGCTACGACCGCATGAGCTGGGTCAAGCCGAACTTCCTCTGGATGATGTACCGTTCCGGGTGGGGGACGAAGCCGGACCAGGAGGTCACATTGGCGGTGCGGCTCCGACGGTCGTTCTTCGACGAGGTCCTGGCCGCGGCGGTGCCGTCGTCGTTCGACGCCACGCGCTACGAGAACCAGGAGGAGTGGAGGGCGGCGCTGAAAACGTCGGACGTCCGGCTGCAATGGGACCCGGACCACGACCCGACCGGCGCGAAGGTCGAGCGCCGGGCGATCCAACTCGGCCTCCGCGGGCGTTTTCTTTCGCGGTACGGGCGAGACGAGCCGCTGGAGATCGTGGACGTGAGCGCGTTCGTGTCCGAGCAGCGGCGCAACGCAGAGCCCGCCCGACACAACGCGCTGCTGACGCCGCGAGAAACCGTGTACCTCCCCTCCGAGGAGGGGCTGGCCACGCACCTCGGGCTGGATGGCCTGCCCCGAGGGACCGTCGGGTAGAGGCCCGCCTCGATGGCCTCTCTCTGGCCCTACCTTTCGGCACCCCGCCTCGGTGCCATGCTGATTCGCGACTCCGCCGGGACCTGCGACGTTTCGCCGTCGCAGTGCGTCGAAGACCTGGGCTGCATCGGCAACGTGACCGCCTCCAAGTAGACCGGCTGCCCCTCCGATACGGGACGGCACATCATGCGGACGGCGTAAACACTGGTTGCGGGTGCTCCTGCCCTATGCGGTCGCTCATCTTCCTGTCCTTCCTCTTCGCCACAAGCTGCGTGGACGCACAGACAAAGTTGTACGACCCAGCTTGGTTTGATGATGGCTCTCTCGAGACCGAAGAGCAGTGGTCACTCGTCGAAGGACATGCCGTTCTCTTCTTCGCGTGGGCGGTGAGAGAGGGGCTCGTTCGCGACGAGTACCCCTACGTACCCGTGAATCGAAATACCACTCTACCAGACGGCCGAGCGGCCGGAGCGGCCATAGACGAGGAGTACCGCCGAACACTGACGGCTATCCGTGAACGCCGTCCAGATGCTCTCAGCGAGGCGGTGTGGCTGGTCGAGAACGGGATGACAACCCGCAACTTCTCCCAAGAGGGGGCTGAGTTCGCGGCGTCGTGCTTCTCGGTTTATCGGAGCGAGTACCCCAGGCATCTAGGACTCCTGGACGGGGCGGGAGTCAGGGCGACATGGGAATCGTACGGCGAGGTGGCGCCCCTGCTCGATTCGCTTTTTGAGAGTTACAAAGCCGGCGGATGCGCATAAAACGTCGCTTTGAGCCACTGAGGAGCGCGAGACCCAAAGCAGCAACTCTCAATGCCGCCCGTCGCACCCGAGGTGGAGCGGCCCGGCGGCCCCGAGGCGGCGGGCGTGCCGCAGCGCCGGCTGCCCGATCGGCGAGCCCGGCGGCGTCCTCAGCGTCTCCCGCTCCGCCCCGGGGTCGTGGTCGCGGTCGAGGAACCGCTCGATCTCGCCGTCGAGCCAGAGGCCGAGCGCGGCGAGGTCGGGCAAGACCTCCTCCTGAAGCAGCGTGAGGTGCAACTCGGTGATCGCGCGGACGGCCGGGATCGCCTCGGGGTCGGCGGCGAGTGCGATGAGTGCGTCCACCCAGGCCACGAGCGCGGCGTCGGCAACAACGGCCTCGTACCCCGAGGCGGGCTCGGCGTCGAGGAGCACCGTCGCGGTCGCGAAGACGACATCGTCGAAACCCGGAAGCGACGGGTCGAGGGAATTCTGATAGACCAGCCGCGCGGCGCGGGCTGGGTCGAGGAGGTAGGCGAACGTGACCGCCGCCGCCGTCTCGGCCGGCGCGACCGGGTCGAACGTGAGGCCGGTCCGCCCGTCGAACAGCTCGCGCGTGGGGCCGTAGCCCGGCGGGCGCGGCGGGATGAGGCGCGCCGCCTCGGGGAGGGCGAGGGCGCCCGGCGTGACGGTCTCGAGGAGCGCTTCGAGGGCGGCCTGCTGGACATCGCCCGCGACCGGCTCGGGCGCCGCCTGCCCGTCGCCGCGGTTCGTGTAGGCGTAGCTCACGCCCCCGAGGAGGTGCGCCGTCGCGTCGACCTGGTAGCGGTGGCGGAGGTAGAGCGGGACCAGCACCTCCTCCAGCATCGCGAGCGGGCGCCCGTCGCGGACGACGGCGTCGCCGAAGCGGTCGAGCGCGACGCGCCGGACGGCCATCTCGTTGCGGAGCGACGCCACGGCGTCGGCGCCGTTGTCCCAGAGCGCGCCGGTCGGCGTGGCGGCGCCGGTCGGCCGGGCGTCGGCGTCGGTGATGTAGCGGAGGCCGCGCGCGCGGTTCTCGGCCAGCACCGCCTCGGGGGTCGACGCGTCGTGCGCGTAGCCGTAGCGGACCGCCTGGATGTCCCACTCGCCGATGCCGACGTCGTAGGCGTCGGACAGGTCGACGTCTGTGCCGGCGAGCGTGGCGAGGGGCGCCGGGTAGTCCATCACCGAGGCGCGGCCCTGCGTCGAGGCGGCGAAGTTGTGGGCGATCCCGATCGTGTGGCCGATCTCGTGGGCGGAGAGCTGCCGCAGCCGCGCGAGCGCCATCTGGAGCATCGGGTCGTCGGCCTCGGAGGGGAAGCCGTCGACGTTCGGGCCGGTGTACGGCGCGAGCAGGCCCTCGGCGAGGAGGTAGTCCTGCCGGACGCGCAGCGAGCCCAGCGACACGTGGCCCTTGAGGATCTCGCCCGTCCGCGGGTCGGTCACCGAGGCGCCGTAGCTCCACCCGCGCGTGGCCCGGTGGACCCACTGGATCGTGTTGTAGCGCGCGTCGAGCGGGTCGACCGAGTCGGGGCGGACCTCGACGCGGTAGGCGTCGCGGAAGCCGGCGGCCTCGAATGCCTCGGCCCACCACCGCGCGCCGTCGAGGAGCGCGCCGCGCACGGGCTCCGGCGTGCCGGGGTCGAGGTAGTAGACGATCGGTTTGACCGGGTCGCACATCCCGCCCGCGTCGGGCGCGCCGGCGCACTCGAGGCGGTGGCGTGTGATGAACCGCTGCCGGATCTCCTCGCCGATCGGCACCGCGTAGTCGGCGAAGCTCGTCGCGAAGTACCCCGAGGCGGGGTGGAAGGCGCGCGGCTCGTAGCCCGCCTCGGGGAGGGCGAGGAACGAGTGCCGGATGCGGACGGTCGGCGCCTGCGGGTCGGCGGCCACGTCCCGCACGAACCGGCCGGGGCGGTCGCCGGCGAACGTCAGCCGCGCCTCCAACTCGGTGTTGCGCGGGAACGCCTTGAGCATGTCCGGCACGGGTGCGCTGCGCCGCTTGTCCAGGGAGAAGCTGCCCTGGCCCGTCTGGCGGAGCCGCTGCGCCACGCCGTGCGCGTCGCGCACCACGAAGTCGGTCGCGTCGACGAGCACGCGGCCGTCGGTCTCGGCCGCGATGTCGAAGCCCCACACCACCGAGGCGGCGAAGGCGTCCTCTACGGCCCGTCGCTCGGCCGCGTTGTCGGTCTCGGCGCGGAAACGGAGGTTCGGCTGCACGAGCAGCACCCGCGGTCCGACGCGCTCAAAGCGGACGATCCGCTGCGGCCCGAGCTGGCTCCGGTCCAGCCCCACGTCGTTCGACCCGAGCCCGGCCGCGAGCGAGACGACGTACAGGAGGTCCGTGTTCAACTCGGGGATCTCCAGCCAGACCGTGCCCGCCTCGGCGTCCCAGGTGACGGACAGGAACCCGTCGTGCCGTTCCATCCCGGCCGTCGCCGCCTCGATGGTCGGGCGTGCGTTTGCGGACGCCGGTGGCCCCGAGGCGGTGGGCGGTGGGGCGGTCGCCGCGCAGCCGGCGAGCGTGAGGACGGCGGCGAGGGCGAGCGGGCGGACCATGCGGGGCGAAGGCGAGGCGTCGCAATCTAGGCCGACGCGCAGATTGACATCTGTAGGGGCACGCCGGTGGCGTGGTCGACATAGACACCGCCTCGGGGTCTACCGTCGCGGTCGATTTGTCGCCCCCCTCCCGGCCTCCCCCCGCTGGGGGGAGGAGAGTTTGGATTCACCGATGCGGCCGGCACCGAGGCGGTGACTCCGGGCCCGTCCGTGGTCTGTCGTCCGCAGTCCGTCCTCCGCCCCGAGGCGTCGCCTACGCGTCGGTCATGTCGTCGCGGTAGAGCCCGATGTGGTCGACCTCGAGGCGGAACGGGCCGTCCTGCCCGTCGACGATGTAGAGCCCGAAGGCGCCCACGGCCGAGCGGTCCAGCCCGGGGGCGTCGATGGCGCGTCCGAAGACACTCGCCTGGAGGGCCGAGAACGGCACGCGCACCGTCTGCCAGTCGCCCGTCGTGGGGAACGAGGCGCGCCGCGAGACCGGCCGCCGCCGGACCCACGTGCCGTCGTCCACCTCCACCTCGAACGTCCGCCCGCCGCCGCGCACGCGCAGCTCGACGCCGTCGAACGCCGAGGCGTCGACGTCCCGCCGGATGCGGACCGACGTGAACCCGCCGCCCTGCGTGACCGTCTCGCCGGTGAACACGAGCACGCCGCCCTCGAAGCCGACGAACCCCTGCGACCGCCCGCCCATCACGCCGTCGTTGACGACGCGCCACCGGGTGTCGGCGGGGGCCTCGAACGTGAACACGGTCTGCGTGGAGTCGGGCATGGGAGGGGCGGCCGGGGAGGCGGAGAGGGGCGCCGGATCGCTGCACGCGAGAACGGACAGGAGAGCGAGCGAGCAGAGCATGGCGGTCGGAGAGGGGTGCATCGGTCTCCGACGCACGGTTCACCGAGGCGGTTCGGTCCCGAGGAGATCGGGCAGCCGCGCACGCAGCCGGTCGACCAGCTCAGGGTCCATGAACGCGTGGTCGTCCGGCACACCGAGCACCACGAGGCGGGTGTCGCGCAGGAGCGGCCCGAACGCGCGCTGGAGGTGGCGCCGGTGCCGCGCCTCGAAGGCCACGATCACGTCGGCCCACGCGACGAGGTCGGCCGAGACGCGCGCCTCGGCGTCGGGCGCCGTCCCGGCCGAGACCGCCTCGATGTCGGGCCACCCGGCCACGACCGCCTCGGCGGTGGGGCTGCGGAGCCGATTCCGGCTGCACACGAAGAGGACGCGGAGGGGGGCGGCGCAGGGAGCCATCTCGGAGACTACGCCCGCCTCGGGGCTACGCCTCGGGGCCGTGCGACGCGCCCCGAGGCGGCGCTTTTCGACCGGCGTTCGCGGGCACGGCCGCCTCGGGGCCGCGATCTTGCGCGCTCCCCTCGCCTCCGGGCACGCGCATGGCCGACCTCGACACGATCGTCTCCCTCTCGAAGCGCCGCGGCTTCCTCTTCCCGTCGTCCGAGATCTACGGCGGGCTGGGCGCCGTCTACGACTACGGCCCGCTCGGCGTGGAGCTGAAGCGGAACGTCCGCGAGCGGTGGTGGAACGCGATGGTGCGCGACCACGACAACGTCGTCGGCATCGACGCGGCCATCCTGATGCACCCGACGGTGTGGAAGGCGTCGGGCCACGTCGACGCGTTCTCCGACCCGCTCATCGACGACAAGGCGTCGAAGCGCCGCTACCGCGCCGACCAGCTCATCGAGGGGCACATCGCCAAGCTGCGCAAGAAGGGCAAGCACGACCGCGCCGAGGCGGTCCACGCCCGCTTCGTCGAGGCCCTCAACGCCGAGACGCCCGCCTCGGCGCTGGGCGCGATCATCCAGGACGAGGAGATCCGCAGCCCCGACTCGGGCGCGTTCGACTGGACCGAGGTGCGGCAGTTCAACCTCATGTTCGAGACCGCCACGGGGGCGCTCGCCGAGGAGGCCAACCGGATCTACCTCCGCCCCGAGACGGCGCAGGGCATCTTCGTCCACTTCAAGGACGTCGCCGAGACGGCCCGCCAGCAGGTGCCGTTCGGGATCGCGCAGATCGGCAAGGCCTTCCGCAACGAGATCGTGGCCCGCCAGTTCATCTTCCGGATGCGCGAGTTCGAGCAGATGGAGATGCAGTACTTCGTCGCGCCGGGCTCGCAGATGGAGCACTACGCGGCGTGGGCCGACAAGCGGATGGCGTGGCACCGCGGCCTCGGCATCCGCGCCGAGAAGCTCCGCTGGCACGACCACGAGAAGCTGGCCCACTACGCCGATGCGGCCAAGGACGTCCAGTACGAGTTCCCGTTCGGCTGGAACGAGATCGAGGGCATCCACAGCCGCACCGACTACGACCTCGCGCGCCACCAGGAGTACAGCGGCAAGAAGCTCGAGTACTTCGACCCGCAGTCGCAGGAGCGCTACGTGCCGTACGTCGTCGAGACGTCGGTCGGCCTCGACCGGACGATCCTGATGGTGCTCTGCGACGCCTACACCGACGAGGAGGTCACGACCGGCGACAAGACCGAGAGCCGGACCGTGCTGAAGTTCCACCCGGCGCTGGCGCCGTTCACGGCGGCCGTCTTCCCACTCGTCAAGAAGGACGGCATGCCCGAGGCGGCGCACGCCATCGAGGCGGACCTGCGCAAGCAGTTCAGCGTCACCTACGACGAGAAGGGCGCCGTCGGCCGCCGGTACCGGCGCCAGGACGAGATCGGCACGCCGTTCTGCGTCACCGTCGACGGCGAGACGGTGTCCGACGGAACCGTGACGGTGCGCGACCGCGACTCGATGGCGCAGGTGCGGATCCCAGCCGAGGGCGTCCGCCGCTACCTCGCCGATCAGACCGAGGCGTGGGCGCCGGGGGCATGACGAGCCCCGCGGTCGTTCCGCCGAGGCGGCTACGACGCGCCCGCAATGCGGCTGATCCGGCGGAGGCGAGCGAGAAGGAGGCGCGCTCTCTCCGTGCGCGTCGGTCCCGGAGAGACGTGGCCTTCGAGCGCCCCAATGAAATCGTCATCGGCGAGTAGCTCGGCGAACGCTCGGGCGAGGTACTCCCGGACAGTGGTCGGCGCGTGGCCGAGTTCGTCCTCGAAGGACGGGCGGCCGTCCAAGACGGTGACGACGTCCTCGAGATCGTGGCTTGCCAGCACGTCCCCGGCGTTCCGTCTGGTTTCGCTTTGGAACGCCTCGAGCTTCGTCGCGACGAAGGCAACCGAAGTGATAATACCGTTTCGGAGGCCTGGTGTCCGTATGCTGAGCAGTACCTGATCCGCTCCGCCATGTACCTCCGCTACGACGACCTCATCGCCGAGTCCCCCGATGACCTCCGCCGCATCGAGCGCTGGCACCGCGCCTCCCCCGTCGCCGTCCGG
>JBCCQJ010000100.1:0-14590 GCA_039024395.1 Bacteroidota bacterium
CGGGATCCTCGAGCAGGCGTGGCCGATCTTCGTCAACCGCTTCCCGCACCGGTTCGTCGGCACCGACGCTCGCAACCTCGAGGCGACGATGGAGGCGATTTACTCCGAGCCGGCCGGGAGCGAGCGGCGCGGCGGCGCGGCGAGCAACTACAAGTGGCAGGGGCTCGCGTTCTGGTGCTGCATGGCCGCCGCCGAGCTGGCCGTGCTCGACCTGCTCGGCACGGCCGCCGGCCGCAACGTGACCGAGATGCTGGCCGCGGGGCGGCTGCGCGACGAGATCGCCGTCTACCGCGCCTCGTCGGCCCGCGACAACACGGCCGAGGCGGAGGTCGCGAAGTTCGAGCGGTTCGTCGACGAGATGGGCGCGCGCGCGATCAAGCACCGCCTCGGGGCGCGGATGGGCGTGACGGCGTTCTCGGAGGCCCGCGACCGCGCGATCGTCCCGCTCATGCGGCGCACCTTCCCCGACCTCACGCTCTACGCCGACGCCAACGGCTCGTTCACCGTCGACCAGGGCATCGAGGCAGCGGCGGTCCTGGCCGACCACGGCTACGGCTTCCTCGAGGAGCCGGCCCCGTTCGACCACTACGACGAGACGCGCGCCATCGCCGAGGCGGCCGCGCTCCCGATCTCGGGCGGCGAGCAGGAGCCGAGCCTCCGCCAGTTCCTCTGGATGATCGACCACGGCGCGCTCGACGTCGTCCAGCCCGACATCATGTACTTCGGCGGGCTCACGCGCTCGGTCCGCGTCGCCAACGCCGCCCGCCTCGCCGGGCTCGACGCCACGCCGCACATCTCGGGCTACGGCCTCGGCTTCTTCTACGCGGCCGTCTTCGCCGCCTGCGTCGAGAATGCCGGCCCCTACCACGAGTACAAGGGCATCGACGACGACCTCCCCGCCGAGGCGGGCGGTGGCCGCCTCGAGGCCCGCGACGGGAAGATCCAGGTGCCGAGCGGCCCGGGCCTCGGCGTCGAGATCGACCCGGCGTGGCTGGCGCGGGCGGTGGAGGTGGGGAGGAATGGATGAAAGGAAGAATGGAGGAGAGGAGGAATGAGAGAGTTCATGCTTGAGCCAGCCCATCGACAGCCGTGAGAGTCCAGGATCTTCGTGTGTACCAGCGCTCGGTCGAGCTTCGGCAGGCCGTGTTCGAGGCGTCGAGGGCGTGGCCGAAGGAGGAGCGGTACGCCCTGACGGACCAGGCCCGGCGGTCGTCGCGGAGCGTGTCGGCGAACCTCGCCGAGGCGTGGGCGAAACGGCGCTACCCCAAGCACTTCGTCGCCAAGCTCACCGATGCCCTCGGCGAGGCCGAGGAGACGCTGGTCTGGCTGGAGGTCGCCGAAGAATGCGGGTACCTCGATGCGACACATCGCGACAATCTCACTCGGTCCACTCGCCAGTTGGTCGGCGGCCTCGTCAAGATGATGCGGCACCCTGACCAATGGTGCGGCCCTGCCGGCTTGGTCCGCGAAGACGCAGAACTCTACGACTCCGACTGATTAAGCACCCCCTCTTCCACTCCTCCATTCTTCCATCCCTCCACTCCTTCCCCACCCGCCCCATGCTCCGTCCCCGCACCGGCCCGCACCGCCTCGCCCTCGACCTGGGCGGCCTCTGGCGGCTCCTGCCCGACCCCGACGACCGCCTCGGGGCCGAGGCGCCGTTCGTCCGCCCGGAGGCCCTCGCGTTTGCCGTGCCTGGGAGTTGGAACAGCCAGCTCGCCGAGGCGGAGGTGGGCGGCGTCCGGATGGCCGCCTACGTCGGCGCGTGCTGGGTCGGGCGCGAGGTGTTCGTCCCCGAGGCGGCGGCCGGCCAGCGGGTGTTCGTCTACGTCGGCTCGGCCGACTACCGCGCCGACGTGTTCTGGGACGGCGAGCGCGTGGGCACGAGCCGGGCGGCGTTCCTGCCGTTCTGGGCCGAGGTCACCGACCACGCGACGCCCGGCCAGACGCACCGCCTCGCGCTGCGCGTCGACAACCGCGCCGACGCCGAGACGATCCCGATGGGCATCGCCGGCCCCGAGTTCGCCGAGGCGACGGAGCGCGGCGCGCGGTCCGAGCACTACCCGCCGGCCCGCTACGACTTCTTCCCCTACGGCGGTGTCCACCGCGAGGTCGAGCTGGCGATCCTGCCGCCCACGTTCGTCCGCCAGGCCCGCGTCGCGACCGCGATCAGCGGCGAGGTGACGGTGGAGGTCGAGGTCGACGGCCCGGCCGACGCCGTCACCGCCTCGGTGTCCGGCCCGCCCGCGTCGTCCGCCCAGACGCACCCCACGCCCGTCGCCACCGCCCGCACCGAGGCCGCGTCTGCGGCTGACCGAGAGCCTCTTCCAGCGCTTCCCTCTCTCCCCTCTCCCCATTCCTTTCCCCTCTCCCTCACCGTCCCCGAGCCGCGCCCGTGGTCGCCGGCCGACCCGCACCTCTACACGCTCCGCCTCGGGGTCGAGCGGGGCGGCACCGAGGTGGACGCCGTCGAGGTGGCGGTCGGCATCCGCGAGGTGCGCGTCGAGGGGAAGCGGCTGCTGCTCAACGGCGAGCCGGTGTTCCTGCAGGGCTTCGGCAAGCACGAGGACTTCCCGGTGATCGCCAAGGCGCACAGCCCGGCGGTCCTCGTCAAGGACTTCGAGCTGATGCGGTGGATCGGCGCCAACTCGTTCCGCACGAGCCACTACCCCTACCACCCCGACTGGCTCGACGAGGCCGACCGCCGCGGGGTGCTGGTGCTGAGCGAGGTGCCGGCCGTCTCGCTCAACCACGCCAAGACCACGCCCGCGACGCAGGCCGCGCACGCCGAGGCCATCCGCGAGCTGGTCGCGCGCGACCGCAACCACCCGTCGGTGATCGGCTGGGTGATCGGCAACGAGCCCGGCCTGAGCGGCGAGGCCGAGGCCACCACCGAGGTGGCGACCGACTACTGGCGGCCGCTCTTCGACCTCACGCGCGACCTCGACCCGGGCCGCCCGGTCACCGTGCCCACGCACAACCGGCACGTGGGCCGCGCGCTCTACCCGCTCTGCGACCTCGCCTCGATCAACCGCTACTACGGCTGGTACGCGCAGCCGGGCCAGCTCGACCTCGCCCAGCAGCTCCTGCGCGAGGAGCTGGACGAGATCTGGGACACGTACGGCCTCCCGACGCTCGTGACCGAGTTCGGCGCCGACACGCTCGCGGGCGCGCACTCGACCGTCCCGGTGCAGTTCACCGAGGAGTACCAGGCGGCGTTCATCGAGGCCTACCTCGACGTGATCGAGGCGCACCCGGCCGCGGTCGGCGCCCACGTCTGGAACTTCGCCGACTTCCGGACGCCCCAGAACTTCCGCCGCGTGGTCGACAACCTGAAGGGCGTCTTCACGCGCACCCGCGACCCGAAGCGCGCTGCCTTCGCCCTCCGCGCCCGCTGGACCGGCACGCGCGGGCCGGGGATGCAGACGACCGCCGACACGCCCGACGACACATGAGACGCTTCGCCATGATGGACAGGAATGGAGGGAACGGGAGGAACGGGGAGAATGGAAAGGGTGGGACGTCCTTCTCTCTCCTTTCCCTTTTCGCCCTCCTCGTCTTCCTCACCGCCGAGACCGGCGCGCAGCCGCTCCGGGCGGGCGGGACGCTGGCCCCGGGCGAGGTCCTCACCGCCGACGGCACCAACGACGGCGTCGAGGTCACGCCTGGCCCGGCGATCCGCTTCGACCCGACGGCCGACGACCGCTGGGCCGCCTTCCGCGAGGTCGGCCCCGAGGCGGTCTCCGGGTTCGTCTACGACGGCTACCTCTACACGCCCGCCCGCGCCGACTCGGACCGCCGGCGACGGCGCTTCGGCGACGACGTGACCGCCTCGGTGCGCTCGAACGCCGCCCACCTCGCCTTCGCGCGCGAGAAGGGCGTCGAGCGCGAGATCGCCCTGTTCGTGACGAAACGAGGCGGCGGGCAGGCCCAGGTCACGGTCCCGGCGGGCCTCCTCGGGGAGGAGCGGACGTTCACGTTCGACCTGGCGCCCGGCGAGGGGCGGTTCGTGCTCCTCAACGCCACCACGCCGAGCTACCGGGCGCCCTACGCGCCGCCCGCGAGCCCGCGCCAGACGTTCGACCTCACGCGCTGGCGGTTCGCCCTCGACCGCGACCTGCCGGACGGCGCCGAGCCGTGGACGGAGGACGTCCAGCACGAGGCGCTCCGCTCCGTCGCCATCCCCCACACCTGGAACGTCGTCGACGAGGCCGACCCGCGCGGGCTGGCCGACGGCGTCGACGTGGGCGTGCAGTACCACCGCGGCGTGGGGTGGTACGTGACGAGCGTCGACGGCTTCGGAATCGAGGACGACCACGTGGTCCTGCGGCTCGAGGGCGTCGGCAACCGGGCCGAGGTGTGGCTCAACGGCGCGCGCGTCGGCGAGACGACCCGGACGTACACCCGCACCGACCTCGTGCTGGAGGGCTGGCGGCCCGGCCCGAACCACCTCGCCATCCGCGTCGACAGCCGGTTCCACCCCGACGTGGTGCCGCATGCGGCGGACTACACGTTCTACGGCGGGCTGTACCGCGGCGCGCAGATCGTGGCGCTCCCGCGCGAGGCACGGATCACCGACGTGCGCGTCACCACACCGCGCGTCTCGGCCGCCGAGGCGGAGGTGTCGGTCGTCGTCCGTGTCGCCGCGCCGGACCGGGTCCCAGGGCACAGCGTCGTCACGCGCGTCCTCGACCCGAGCGGCGGGGTGGTCGCCTCGAACGTCCAGCGCGTCATCCCGCGCGTGGGCTCCGTCTCCAGCACGTTCACCGTCCCGACGCCCCTCCTCTGGGGGCCGGGCCACCCGCACCTGTACAGCGTCGACGTGACGCTCGTCCGCGACGCGCGTGGCCCCGGAGCAGACGCGCCCATCGCGCACACGCAGGACGCCCCCGAGGTGGCCGACCACGTCGTCGAGCCGCTCGGCTTCCGCTTCTTCGCGTGGACGCCCGACGACGGCTTCGCGCTCAACGGGCAGCGCCTCCAGCTCCGCGGCGTCAACCTCCACCAGGACGGCGGGCCGCCGCTCGCGTGGGCCGCAGGACCCGCCGCCACCCGCCGCGACCTCGAGATGGCGCAGGCGATGGGCGCCAACTTTGTGCGTCTGGCCCACTACCCCCACCACCCCGACGTCGTCGCCCACGCCGACACGCTCGGGCTCGTCGTCTGGGCCGAGGTCCCGTTCATCACCTCCGACCCGACCACGCCCGGCTTCCCCGAGGCGGTCGAGCGGATGGTGCGGGACATGATCGAGCGGGACGGGAACCACCCCAGCATCGTGCTGTGGGGCCTCGGCAACGAGTCGCTGATCTCGTGGCAGACGCCCGAGGTGCAGCAGGCCGCCCTCCGGCTGGCGTACCGCCTGAACGAGGTGGCCAAGGACCTCGACCCGAGCCGCTACACGGTCCAGGCGCAGAACCACGTCGTCGACGTGGCGCTCGACCGGCCGCTCCCGCCGGCACCCTCGGCTCCCACCTCAGGGGCGTGGACCCCGAGGCGGTACGACCTCCCCGCGGGCATCATGGCGACGGCCGACATCCAGGCGCGCAACCAGTACGCCGGCTGGTACGAGGACGCACCCGAGGACATCGGCCCGCGGCTCGACCGCTACCACGCCGAGCACCCCGACTGGCGGCTGATGCTGAGCGAGTACGGCGCCGGCGCCCAGCGCGGGCTCTGGGTCGAGGACTCCCTCGCCCAGCCGTTCGACTTCTCCGAGACGTGGGCGCTGCGCTTCCACGAGGCCTACCTCGACGCCCTCGACGCGCGGCCGTTCGTGGCCGGCGGCGCCGTGTGGCACCTGTTCGACTTCGCGAGCCACGTCAAGACGGGGACGCTGCCGCACGTGAACCAGAAGGGGCTCGTCACGCGCGACCGCCAGCCGAAGGCGGTCTACTACCTCTACCAGAGCCGGTGGTCGGCCGAGCCGATGGCGTGGCTCTTCGCGAACACGCGCGCGCACCGCGAGGCCGGGGCCGTCCGCCTCGAGGCGTTCACCAACGCGCCCGAGGCGACGCTCTTCGTCGACGGCGAACCGTTGGGCGTCGTCCGGCGTGAGGGGCGCTCGACGCGGCTCGGCTGGGAGGCCCGCCTCGGGGAGGGCGCCCGGCGCCTCCGCCTCGTGGCGAGTTGGCCCGACGGACGGACGGCGGTCGACGAGGCGACGGTCTTCGTCGTCCCGCCCGGCACGCTCGACGCCTCCGCCGACGGCCCCGTCCGCCTCGACGGCGACAACTGACCACGCAAAGAGAACGGGAGACACGAGGGAGTCTCACTCTCTCCACGCCCCCCGCTCTCCCCATTCCCGGCATCATGTCCCTCCGTCTCCACCCCGACCGGTTCTTCCCGCCCGACCCGGCCGAGCGCGCCGCCGCCCGCGCCGTCTACGAGGACACGTGCGACCTGCCCATCGTGTCGCCCCACGGACACGTCGACCCGGCGCTGCTGGCCGAGAACGCGCCGTTCCCGGAGCCGACCGAGCTGCTCATCACGCCCGACCACTACGTCTTCCGGATGCTCCACAGCCAGGGCATCGGGCTGGACGCGCTCGGCATCCCGCGCGCTGATGGCTCCCGCGCCGAGGCGGACCCGCGCGCGGTCTGGCGCACCTTCTGCGCGCACTGGCATCTCTTCGCCGGCACGCCGACGCGGGCGTGGCTCGAGTACGAGCTGGTGGAGCTGTTCGGCGTCGACGCGGCGCCGAGCGCCGACACCGCCGACCGGATCTACGACCAGATCGCCGAGCGCCTCGCGAGCCCCGAGTACCGGCCGCGCGCGCTCTTCGAGCGGTTCGGCATCGAGACGCTCGCGACGACCGACGCCGCGACGGACGCGCTGGAGCACCACGCCGCGCTGCACGCGATGGGCTGGGACGGCGCCGACGGCGCCCCGCGCATGATCCCCACGTTCCGCCCCGACGCGCTCGTCCGCATCGCGCGGCCCGCGTGGCGCGCCGAGGTGGCCCGCCTCGGGGACCTGACGGGCCTCGACGTCGACGGCTACGCCGCCTTCGCCGAGGCGCTGCGCCAGCGCCGCCGGGTCTTCGCCGAGCGCGGCGCCGTCGCGACCGACCCCGCCGCGGAGACGGCCCGGACGGGCTGGCTCGCCGAGTCCGAGCGCGACGCCGTGTTCGCGCGCGCCCTCGCCGGCACGGCCACCGAGGCGGACGAGGCCGCCTTCACGGCCCACATGCTGATGGCCTTCGCCGAGATGAGCGCCGCCGACGGGCTGGTGATGCAGCTCCACGTCGGCTCGCTGCGCGACCACAACCGGCCGCTGGCGGCGCGCTTCGGGCCGGACAAGGGCGCCGACATTCCGCTGGCGACCGAGTTCACGCGCGCGCTCCGGCCGCTGCTCTCGGCCTACGGCAGCGCGCCCGGCTTCCGGATGATCGTCTTCACGCTCGACGAGGCCACCTACGCCCGCGAGCTGGCGCCGCTCGCCGGCCACTACCCTGGGCTCGTGCTCGGCCCGGCGTGGTGGTTCCACGACTCGGTCGAGGGGATGCTGCGGTTCCGCGAACGGACGACCGAGACGGCCGGGGTCTACAACACGGCCGGCTTCAACGACGACACGCGGGCGTTCTGCTCGATCCCCGCCCGGCACGACCTCGCCCGGCGGGTCGACGCCCACTACCTCGGCCGCCTCGTGGCCCGCCACCAGATCGGGCTCGCCGAGGCGCGGCGGATCGGGCGCGACCTCGCCTACACGCTCCCCCGGCAGGCCTACCGCCTCGACCAGACGGTGCCCAACGCGCCGCTCACGGGGTGAGCGCGCCCCGAGGCGGACCGGCCCAGGGACCCGGGCGGAGCGGCCCTACGCGGCCGCGTCCACCGACCGCGGCACGCGCGGCTGCGTGGCGTTCATCTGGGCCAGCTCGCGCGTGTACACGTCCGCCTCGTCGGCGCCGACCTCCTCGTGGTAGTGGTCGTCGTCGTTGACCTTCCAGAGGTCGTACGAGGCCCCGTTGATGTTCTGCACGGCCAGCATCGCCGTCAGCATCGAGTGGTCCTGGTTGTTGTAGCGGTGCATCCCGTTGCGCCCGACGAGCTGGAGGTTCGGGATCGCGTCGAAGTACGCCTGGAGCGTCGCCAGGGCCTCCTTGTAGGCGCCGTCGTAGACCGGGTAGGCCTTGGGCATCCGCACGACGGCGCCGTCGATCACGTCGGCGGCATTCGCCAGCCCGAGGCGGTCTACCTCGGCGCGGCCGAGCGCCACCAGGTCGGCGTCGTCCATCGTCCAGAGGCCGTCGCCCTCGTTGCAGAAGTACTCCAGCCCGAGGCACGTCTTCGAGGCGTCGGGGACCATGTGGGGGCTCCAGTTCTTGAAGTTCTGGATGCGCCCGACCTTCACCTCGGGGTCGTGGATGTAGATCCAGTTGTCGGGGAAGAGGTCCGGGTCGTCGACGACGAGGGCGACCGTCAGGAAGTCGCGGTACTTGAGCGCGTCGGCCGCCTTGAGGATGTGCGCGGGCGGCGGCGGCGAGAGGGCGTGGACGAGCTCGCGGATGGGCATCGTCGAGATGAACTCGGTGCCCTCGAACGTGCGGCGGCCGTCCGGCGTGTCCGCCTCGACGGCGACGATGCGCCCATTCTCCATCACGAGGCGGTCGGCGTTGGCGTGCATCGCCACCTCGACGCCCTGCGCCTTCACCTTGTCGCGGACGGTCTCCCACATCATGCCCGGCCCCTGCTTCGGGTACTCGAACTGGTCGATGAGGGTCTTGATGACCGCGTCCTTGCTCCCCGCCTCGGCGGCCTGCTTCGTCGTCGACTGCTGGAAGATGGCGTTCTTGAGCGCCGATGTGAGCGAGAGGCCCTTGATCCGCTGCGCGGCCCAGTCGGCCGAGATCTCGTCGCAGGGGATGCCCCACACCTTCTCGGTGTAGGTCTTGAAGAAGGTGTGGTAGAGCCGCCTGCCGAAGCGGTTCGAGACCCAGTCCTCGAACGAGCGCTCGTCGCGGGTCGGGAAGAGCCGCGCGCGGAGGTAGCTGAGCCCGATCAGGATGCTGTTGCCGAGGCCGAGCCCGAAGAGTGCGTTCCCCGCCTTGAGCGGGTAGAAGAAGAACGTCTTGTCGTAGTAGATCCGGCTGAGGCGGCTGCACGTGAGGAAGTCCTCCGCGGGGAGCACCTCGTGCCAGAACTCGTCGACCACGCCCACCTTGGTGAAGAACCGGTGGCCGCCGATGTCGAAGTGGTAGCCCTTGTAGCGGGCCGTCCGCGAGATGCCGCCCACCACGGAGTCCTTCTCCAGAACCGTGTTGCCCACCCCGAGGCGGCACAGCTCGTACGAGGCGGTCAGGCCGGCCGGGCCTCCGCCGATCACGACGACGTGAGGGCGTTCGGGGGCAGAGGGCGTCATGGGCGTTTGAGGGCCAGGGATCGAAGCCGTTGCGCCCCACCAGAACCGCGTCCCAGAGTCCTGGCGCCGACATAGCGCGAGAGGATGGGACGGGAACCAGACCGCACGGACCTCTGAAGCCGGAGGCGTGCTGGCGCCCCCGAGGCGCGCAGAACGCACCGCCGGTCGGGGCATCGGGCGACGAAGGATAGGACTGACGCCTCGTCCTCCGCCTCCGTCCCCCGTGAACTTCCGCCACGAGGCGCGCCGCGCGTCCGAGCCCCGTCGGGGCGCACGTCGCCGACCGGGACGCGTTCGGCCGATCCGAAACGAACATTCGAGGTGTTTCCGGTCCGGGGCGGGCAAGGGCACCCGTCCCCCCCTGTCCACAGGCTTTCCCCCTCCCTACCTTCTGCGCTCCCCTTCTCGCGCCGATGCTTCGTCCCCTCGCTCTCGCTGCCGTGGTTGTCCTCGGCAGCGCCCCCGCCTTCGCCCAGTCCACCGGTCTCCGAGGGTTCATCACCGACGCCAGCGACGGCCAGCCACTCATCGGCGCGACGGTCCTGGCCCAGCGGGTCGACGCCTCGGGGGCCGCCTCGGGAGACCCGCGCGGCGCCGCGGCCGACACCGACGGCCTCTACGTGATCCCGCGGCTCCAGCCCGGCCGCTACGCCGTCCGCGTGAGCTACGTCGGGTACACGACCTCGCTCGACACGCTCGACCTCGGGGGCACCATCCGGACCTACGACGTCGCCCTGGAGCTGAACACCGGCGGGTTCGACGTGATCGTCGAGAGCGAGCGGTCGACCGGCGGCGCGCGCGTGACGGCCGGCGTGCAGGCGATCGACCCGGCCGACATCGACATCGTGCCGGCGCCCGACGTCTCGGGCGACCTCGCGACGTACCTCACCACCACGCCCGGCGTCGTGACGACCGGCGACCGCGGCGGACAGCTCTTCGTGCGCGGCGGCGAGCCGACCCAGAACCTGGTCATGATCGACGGGATGGCGCTCTACCAGCCGTTCCACGTGCTCGGCTTCTACTCGGCGTTCCCGTCCGACATCATCGCCGGGGCCGACCTCTACGCGGGCGGCTACCCGGCCCGATTCGGCGGGCAGGTGTCGTCGGTGCTCGACATCCAGAGCCGCAACGGCAACAAGCAGGACTTCGCCGCCGCCGGCAGCGTGGCGCCGTTCGTGAGCGCCGGCCGCATCGAGGGGCCGATCGCGAAGGGCGCCGCCTCGTTCGTCGCCTCGGGGCGGGTGAGCGTGATCGAGCAGGGCGCGGCCCAGATCGTGGCGCAGGACCTGCCGTACGCCTTCAGCGACGTGTTCGGGAAGATCCACAGCGTCATCTCGCCGAGCGCGCAGCTCTCGGTGCAGGGCATCCACACCTACGACCGCGGCACGATCGGCGAGGACGTCGGCGGGCTCGTGCCCGAGGAGATCCGCTACCGCAACACGGCCGTCGGCACGCGCTTCCTCTACCTGCCCAACGTGTCGGCGCTGCGCGCCGAGATCCTCGTCAACGCCTCGCAGCTCGAGAGCGAGCAGGGCCGCGACCCCGTCCGCGGCAACCCGCTGCGGTCCTCCTCGGTGGGCCGCCTCAACGCCGAGATCAACCTGACGTACTACCTGCCCAACCTCGACCTCAACAGCGGCCTGTTCGTGCGCACGAACCGCCTCGAGAACTCGATCGACCGGGCGCTCGGCACCACCGAGCAGGAGTTCTTCACCGAGGCGGGCGTCTACGTCGAGCCGGAGCTGCGCCTCGGCAACGCGCTGACGGTCCAGGGCGGGCTCCGCGTGCAGAGCTACCCCAACGACGGCCGCACGTACCTCGAGCCGCGCGGGCGGGCGGTTCTCACAGCCGGCGCGCACGAGCTCTCGGCCGCCGGCGGGCTCTACCACCAGGAGGTGATCGGCGTCTCGGACCGCCGCGACGTGGCCAACGTGTTCACGGCCTGGACGCGCACCGACGCCGAGGACGTGCCGTCGGCGTGGCACGCCATCGCGGGCTACCGCGTCGCGCCGCAGCCGTGGCTCGAGTTCGTGGTCGAGGGCTACGCCAAGTGGCTCGACAACCTCTCGGTGGCCGAGTGGACGGCCTTCCCGCGCTTCACGACGGCCACGCAGCCGGCCGAGGGCACCGTGCTCGGGCTCGACACCCGCCTCGAGCTGCGCCTGGCGAACGCCTACGCCTACCTCAGCTACGGCCTCGCCGAGGTGGAGTACGACGCCACAGGCCCGAACCTGGAGCTGTGGTACGGCACCGAGTCGCTCAACTACAACCCGCCGCACGACCGCCGCCACCAGGTCAACGCCCTCGTCTCGACGACGCTGGCCGGCATCGACCTCTCGGCGCGGTTCTCGTTTGGCTCGGGGCTGCCGTTCACGCGGGCCCTCGGGTTCGACCGCTTCGTCTCGCCCAACGGGCCGCCCGACGTGTTCGCGTCGCCGGGCGCGCAGCGGGTGATCTACGAGCGGCCCTTCAACGGGCGGCTGCCGGCCTTCCACCGGCTCGACCTCTCGGCCGACCGGACGTTCGCGCTCTCGCCGGGCCTCGACCTGACCGTCCAGGGTGCGCTCATCAACGCCTACGACCGGGCCAACCTGTTCTACTACGACACCTTCACGCTGCAGCGCGTCGACCAGCTCCCGATCATCCCGTCGTTCGGGCTCAAGCTGGCCGTCAACGACTAGCGTTCCCTTCGGGTGGGTACACGGTACCGGGTACGAGGTACGGCTCGAGGAACCCTCGGCGCACGCGTACCCCGTACCGAGTACCCCGTACCATCTCGTCG
Source organism: Bacteroidota bacterium (assembly GCA_039024395.1). Lineage (GTDB taxonomy): Bacteria > Bacteroidota > Rhodothermia > Rhodothermales > Rubricoccaceae > Rubrivirga. The sequence continues at coordinate 12,140 of JBCCQJ010000100.1, forward strand.
TTCGCTCTAGCGCCCCGCCTCGGGGCCGCCGCCTGCCCGGCCCCTCTCCTCCTGTGGCCTCCGCTGCCTTCCCCCCGCCCTGCATGACCGCGCGCCCGCCCCTCCTTCTGCTCGCCGCCCTCCTCGGGGGCGCCCTCCTCGGGGGCTGCGAGGAAGACCCCAGTGTGCTCCGGACCGACCTCGCCTTCACCCTCTACGGCTACCTCGACCCGACGGCCGACCGCCAGGCCATCCGCGTCATCCCCATCGGCGCCACCATCGGCGCCGACACCGCGCGCACCATCAACGCCGCCGTCGTCTCCGCCGAGGCGGGCGGCCCCGAGGTGGCCTGGCGCGATTCGCTCGTCACCTTCGCCGACGGGTCGACCGGCCACGTGTTCGTCGCCGACTACACGCCGGCGCCGGGCGCGGCGGTCACGTTCGCCGTCACCGAGACGGGCGTCGACGCGCCGCGGACGGCCTCGGTCGAGGTGCTCGTGCCGCCGATCGCGCAGTCGCGCATCGAGCCGGCCACCGTCTCGGGGGCGCAGGTGAGCTACCCGATCTCAATCGACGGCGTGCCCAACATCATCGGCGGCACGCTCCGGCTCTTCGTCACCGGCTTCCCCGCCGCGCCGGCCGACACGACCGTGCTGACGGTCCCCGAGGTGGAGGTCGACATCGAGGAGGTAGCGCCGGGCGACTGGCGGCTGTCGGTCCCGTTCCTGAGCGCGACGCGGCAGTACCTCGAGCAGCAGAGCCTGCTGGGCACGCTGAGCCTCCTCTCGGCCGAGTTCGGGACGTTCGTGGCCAACGACGAGTGGGCGGTGCCCGCGGGCGGGTTCGACCTCGACGCCATCGTCGAGCCGGGCACGTTCTCGAACGTCGACAACGGCTTCGGCTTCGTGGGCGCCGGCTACGAGGCGCCGGTCCGGTGGACGCCCTCGATCTCGACGCAGTCGCGGGCCGGCTTCCAGATCACCGACGACCCGGCCTCGGTGGTCGTCATCAACGAGGTCTCGCTGACCGACGGGTGGGTCGAGCTGTACAACCCGATCCCGGAGCCCGTCGAGGTCACGGGCTACGTGCTCACGCTCGGGCCGACGGACACCAACCGCGAGATCTCGACCGACGGGACGATCGGCGCGCGGGGCTTTCTGGTCGTCGACACCGATCTCGCCTTTGCGGAGGGCGACCGGGTGGCGCTGCTCAACGCGAGCGGGAGCGAGGTCACCTCCACGTTCATCGCCTCGGACGAGACCGGTTCGTACGGCTCCTTCCCCGATGGCCTCTCGCTCCAACTCCCCCGAGGCGGCGCCAACCTGTTCAAAGGCCCACTCACTCCGACGCGCGGCGGCCCCAACCAGGTCTCGTTCGTCCCCGCCGTCATCAATGAGGTCTACACGGCCGGCCCGAACGGCTGGGGCGAGGTGTTCCTGCTGAGCGACCAGGACGCCAGCTACACGCTCAGCACGGATCCTTTGCTGCTCTTGAGCGGAGTGCCCACCCGACTCGAGGAGCCAGAGCACACCTTCCGCACGGCGACGGAGGGCGGGTCGTTCGTGCTGGAACAGACGGGCGGCGTGGTCTATCTCCTCGCCGCGTCGATCGTCCGGCCCGAGGATCCGCCGCCACCCCAGGAGTTCTTCCGCGTCGTGGACGTCCGCACCTACGGCCCGCAGGATCCGACGCGCTCGATCGGCTACCTGCCGGACGGACCGAGCGGCACCTTCCGCGACGGCCTCGTGCCAACGCGCGGCCAGGCCAACGCGGCCACGGGCCGCATCGCCGGCCGATAGCCCACCGCCTCGGGGCAGGGACGCCCGCCGCCTCGGGGCTCCGAGGCGGGCGCGAAACGACGAAACCCGGCCGAGACGTCTCGGCCGGGCTTCGGTGTCTTTTGCCGGGGCGGGGCCCCCGAGGCGGGCGCTAGTTCAGGTGCGCGACCAGCTCCTCGCGGCGGTGCTTCTGGCGGAGCTTGCGGAGCGCCTTCTCCTTGATCTGGCGCACGCGCTCGCGCGTGAGCCCGAACCGCTGGCCCACCTCGACGAGCGTGAGCGGCTGCTCGTGCCCGATGCCGAAGTAGAGCCGCGTGATCTCGGCCTCGCGCGGGTGCAGCGTTGCCAGCGCCCGCTCGATGTCGATGTTGAGGCTCTCGTTGGTGAGGTCCTCGTCTGGCTGCTCGAAGTTGTCGTCGGCGAGGACGTCGAGGAGGCTGTTGCCGTCGTCGTCGTCGAACGGCGCGTCCATCGAGAGGCTGTGGCGCGAGTGCTGGAGGCCCTCGACCACCTTTTCCTCCTTGAGGTCAAGCTCCTTGGCGATCTCGTCGGGCGTGGGCTGGCGGCCTAGCTCCTGCGCGAGCCGCGCCGACGCCTTGCGCATCTTCGACAGCGTGCCGACGCGGTTGAGCGGCAGCCGCACCGTGCGCACCTGGTCGGAGAGCGCCTTCAGGATCGACTGGCGGACCCACCA
>JBCCQJ010000101.1:0-14464 GCA_039024395.1 Bacteroidota bacterium
ACGGCGGTCGACGGGGTGTGGTCGGTGTGGTACGGCCACCAGGAGGTGTGGGCGATCAACCTGCGCGCGCCGCCGTAGACTCTGTGCCGGAGTGTCTACGATGTCTTCGTACGGGTGTAGACCATGTCTCCGGTCTGTACAGCTGGGAGGGGGAGATCTTGACAATGACTGGCTTGCTCGTCCCCGAGGCGGCTACTCGACCTCGACGACCGGCTCGTCGGGGTCGTCGGGACGGCGCTCTTTGCGCCAGCGCATCTTCTCGGCCTTCTTCGACTCCGCCTCGACCGTCTCCAGGATCGCGAGGTAGCTGCCGTAGCGCTCGGGCGTGATCTCGCCGGCGTCGACGGCGGCCTGCACGGCGCAGCCCGGCTCGTGGTTGTGCGTGCAGTCGGGGAAGCGGCAGTACGGGATGTGCTCGCGGAACTCGACGAAGTAGCCGCCCAGCTCCTGCGGCGTCATGTCCCAGATGCCGAACTCGCGGATGCCGGGCGTGTCGGCCACCCAGCCGCCGCCCGCCTCGTGGAGCGTCGCGAACGTCGTCGTGTGGCGGCCCTTGTTGGTCTTCTCGCTCACCTCGGAGGTGCGCAGGCCCAGGCCGGGCTCGACGGCGTTGAGCAGGCTCGACTTCCCCACCCCCGACGGCCCCGAGACGACGCTCACCCGCCCGTCCAGTGCCTCGCGGAACGCCTCGGCGCCGGCCCCCGAGGTGGCGCTCGTGAGCAGGACCGGGTAGCCGAGCGACGCGTACAGCTCGGTCCAGAACGCCATCGCCTCCTGCGCGCGCGGCTGGCCCTCGAGGAGGTCGGCCTTGTTCAGGATGAGGCCGGCCGGGATGTGGCTCGCCTCGGCGGCGACGAGGAAGCGGTCGATGAAGCCCGGGTTCACCTTCGGACCGAACGTCGACTGGACGCACCACGCGCGGTCGACGTTGGCCACGATCACGTGCTCCTTGATGGCGGCCTTGCGCCCGGCCGCGCGCCGGCTGAGCTGGTTCTCGCGGGGCTCGATCTCGGTCACCAGCCCCGTCTCGTCGTCTTCCATCCGCAGTCGCACGACGTCGCCCACGGCGAGCGGGTTCGTCTCGTCGATCTCCTGCGCATCGAGGCGGAACCGCCCCCGGATGCGGGCGCGGACCGCCGCGCCGTCGTCGAGGCGGACGTCGTACCAGCTTCCGGTCGAGCGGACGACGAGGCCGCGGGCGTCGGGGGCAGGAGGGGAGGCGGTGTCGGTCACGCGGTGAAACTCGCGGGGTGGGCCTCCGTCCAACGCAGGCGGCGGGACCAGGCTCCTCGGCTCGGCTCGCACCCCCCTCGCACTCCCCCCGTTCCATGGCTGCGCGCAAACCTTCCTCCCCCTTCGACGACGTCCGCAAGGCGTTCTCGGACCTCGATACCTCCGAGAAGGCCGCGTTCGTCTTCGAGGCGACGTTCGCCACGCTCGGTCAAGCCCTCGACGAGACGGGCCAGCGCGTCGCCGAAGCGATCGACGACCTCGACATCGAGAGCTGGTTCCGGCCCTCAACCTCGAAAGACGCCGACCCAGAGCCGAAGGCGAAGCCCCGGGCGTCCCGCTCGAAGACGTCGGGTGCGAAGCCGAAGACGCCGGCCTCGAAGCCCAAGACCTCGCGCTCGAAGACGACGCGCAAGAAGCCGCCCTCCGACGACGCATGAGCGACGAGTCCTGGGTCGAGCGCTACGCGAAGGCCGGTCTGCTCGAGCGGGCCGGCATGCTCGGCGGCGGCGCCGTTCGCCTCGCGGCGAAGGCCGTCGACCGCGCGCTCGACCGGGCCGCCTCGGTGACCGTCGAGGCGAAGGAGGCGTTCCAGAAGGAGCTGGACCCCAACGTATCGGAGGCCCACATCCTGGAGGAGATCGACGACCGCGACCCCGAGGCGGAGGGGTAGAGCGCCCTTCGGGTGGCTCTGAGGAGTGGAACGACGACCGCTGGCGAGATCTCAGAGCGAGGCAAAGTTCCTCCACCTGCTCGCCGTTTGTACCGGAGTGGTCAGCGTCGACGTGTGGTACACGCATCTCGCCGGACGGGGCACGGTGTTCAGGAAAAGGCATGCCTGACCCACTGACGCACCGAACCACTGCCCCACTGACTCTACGCCGCCAGCGCGAGCGCGGCCTGGACGCCGAAGATGCGCGGGTGCGTGACGCGATAGACCATCACCTGCCCGTCGGCGGCCGTCGTCATCTCGATGTCGAGGAGGCCGTGCTCCGACATTTCCAGCACGACCGCGTGCCCCATCCGCGACGTGTCGGCGCGGTCCGCCTCGGGGGAGGGGCGGAGCCAGCGGGCGGCGAGGCGGTTGATCTCGACCCACGAGAGCTGTCCGAACGGCGCCCTGGACGCGGCGGCCAGCACCTCGATCACGAAGTCGGCGGCGTAGGGCAGCGTGGCGGCGAGCGGGGGAGCCTGGGTCATCGTCTCCGAGGTGGGGTGTGCCGAGAGTACACGAGGGGGTATGACAACCCTGTGACGTGCCCTCTGCGTCTACCGGGCCACCGCGCGTGCGATCAGCGGCGTGGCCGTCCGCAGCGTCACCGACCCGTGGGGGCGCGGCGGCGGCCCGACGCGCTCCAGCCGCCACCTCTGCGCAATCGTCGCCAGGAGGAGTGTGCCCTCGGCCCACGCGAACTGCTCGCCGATGCAGCCGCGCCGCCCCGCGCTGAACGGCAGGTAGGCGAACTTGTGGCGACCGGCGCGCGCCTCGGTCCGAAACCGGTCGGGGCGGAACGCCTCGGGGTCGGGCCAGAAGCGGGGGTCGCGGTGGACGTAGAGCGGGCCGAACAGGAGGGTCGTCCCCCGCTGGACCTCGTAGCCCCCGAGGCGGAAGGCCCGCGCGGCCTGCCGCCCGATGGCCCACGCGGGCGGACGCAGGCGCATCGCCTCGGCGAACACGCGGCGCGTGGCCCCGAGGCGGCTCAGGTCGTCGAACGTCGGCGGGCCGCCGAGCGCGTCGGCCTCGGCGTGCAGCGCGGCCTCCGCCTCGGGGTGGTCGGCGAGCAGGCTCCACGTCCACGTCAGCGCGGCGGCCGTCGTCTCGTGGCCCGCCAGCAGAAGCGTCATCGCCTCGTCGCGCACCTCCTCGTCGGTCATGCCGGTGCCGGTCTCCTCGTCCTGTGCGTCGAGCAGCATCCCGAGCAGGTCGTCCCCCGAGGCGGGGGCCCGGCGGCGCTCGGCAATCAGGCCGTAGACGACGTCGTCCAGGACCGCCCGGGCGCGCTTCGAGCGGAGGTTGGCCGGCAGCGGCGCCCACGTCAGCTTCTCCGCGAACGGGTACTGCGCCTGGTCGAACGCGCTCATCGCGTCGCGGACCGCCCGGCTCACCCGGTCGGCCGACGAGAGGATGTCGGTGCTGAAGAGGGTGCGGCCGGCGACGACGAGCGCGAGCCGGTTCATCGCCTCGCCGAGGTCGAACGCCGCGCCCGGCCGCCACAGGTCCGCCTCGGTCCGCGCGGCCTCCACCATGACGGCGCCGTATCGCCGCAGGCGCTGGTGGTGGAAGGCCGGCAGGATCAGCCGCCGCTGCCGCGTGTGGACGGGCGGCTCGCTCGTAAGCAGACCGTGCCCGAGGATGGTCTGCGCGAGCCGCAGCCCCCGCGCCTTCGTCACCGCCTCGTTGTGGTCGACGAGGACCTGACGGATGAGGTTGGGATGGCGCACCAGCACGAGCGGCGGGAGGCGGCCGGCCCGCGCCTCGACGAGGTCGCCGCCGACGGCATCGAGGCGGCTGATGGCCCCGAGGAGGTCGCGCGTGAGGTCGACCAGGAGGTCGCCGGGGTAGCGCCCTCGGAACGAGCGGACGTCGGTCGTCATCGAGGCGGCGCCAGGGGCGTGTCGTGCTGGAACGCCTCGTAGGCCACCCGGGCGACATGGGCCACGACGTCCTCCTGCTCGGCGGTCGGCGCGGTCGCGCCCGTCAGGAACGCCGCGACTGCCACGTGGCCGGCATCGCCGGGCAGCCGGAGCACGCCCGCGTCGGCAACCAGGGCGTCCGCGTGCTTCGGGACAAACGTCCCCGTCTTCTGCGCCACGACCGATCCCGTGGGCATGTGGGCGCGGAAGCGGCGCCTGCCCGTCTTGCACGCCCCGAGGATCTCGAGGAGGTGCGCGGTCAGGTTGGGCGAGAGCAGGCGCTCCGCCCAGAGGTCGGCCAGCAGGTCCACCACCGCCTCGGGGCTCGCCGTGTCGCGGTCGTCGTCGTAGAAGGTCGTCGCCTCGGGGCCGGTGACGGCGTCGACGACGCCTGCGATGGTGCGGTCGACGCGGACCGCGTCGTGCCCGAGGCGGTTGAGGGAGGTCTGGACCGCCTCGGGGCCGCCGGCGACCTCGAACAGGACGTCGGTTGCCGTGTTGTCGCTGAGGCGGAGCGCGAGGCGGAGCAGGTTGTCGACGGAGAGCGACAGACCCGGTGCGCGGAGCCACGTCGCGATCACGCCCGACCCCTCGCACATGTGGCGCCCCTCGACCTCGATCCGGTCATCCAGGCCGAGCCGTCCGTCGGCGACCTGCTCGAGGACGTGGACGGCCAGCGGCACCTTGACGACGCTCGCCAGCTTGCACCGGCGCCCGCCGTCGAGCGCGAGCGTCCGCCCCGATTCGAGGTGCCGCGCGTGCGCGGCGAGGCGCCCGTCGGTGAAGGCGGCAAGGTCGGACAGCGAGGCGGCCTGTGCCCGGGTCTGCGCCCGGCGCCGACGGCGCATCTCCGAGACGACCGCCCGCACCCTGCTCATGCGGCGCCGCGGTCCCCGAGGCGGGGTCGGTTCATCGCCGGCTCGGGCTCCGCGCCGCCGTCGCGCACGACGATGGGCGCGCCGTCGGCGGGCACGGCCGCGAGCCGCTTCTCCGCCTCGGGGACGGCGAAGAAGGTGCGCGGGTCGTCGGCCGCCTCGGGGCAGAGGAGGGCGTCGAGGGCCTCGTCGACGCGCTTGACGTACGTCACGTCGAGCCCGCCGACGGCCTCGTCCTTGATCTCGTCGACGTCCTTCTGGTTCTTCTCAGGCAAGACGACCCGGTCGAGGCCGGCGCGGTGCGCGGCGAGCACTTTCTCCTTGATCCCGCCGACCGGCAGCACGAGGCCCCGGAGCGTGATCTCGCCCGTCATCGCGACGTCGTGGCGGACGCACCGGCGCGTGTAGATCGACGCCAGCGCGGCCGTCATCGCGACGCCGGCGCTCGGGCCGTCCTTGGGGATGGCGCCGGCCGGCACGTGGACGTGGAGGTCCCAGTAGCGGAAGGCGTCGGCGGGGATGCCGAGGTCGTCGGCGTTGGCCTTGATCCACGACCACGACGCCTGCGCGCTCTCGCGCATCACGTCGCCCAGCTTGCCGGTGAGCGTCATCCGGCCGGTGCCGCGGCTGACGGAGGCCTCGACGAACAGGATGTCGCCGCCGACGGGCGTCCACGCAAGCCCCGTCGCGACGCCCGGGACCTCGGTCCGCTCGGCCACGTCGTTGAAGTGCTTCCGCGCCCCGAGGTAGCCCACCACGTCGTCCGCCTCGACGTCGCCGCGCTCGGCCTCGTCCAGGGCGACCGTCTTGGCGACGCCGCGCACGACCGAGCCGATGGTGCGTTCGAGCTGCCGGACGCCCGACTCGCGCGTGTAGCCCTCGATCAGCAGCAGCAGCGCGTCGTCGGTGATCGTGAACTGGTCCTCCTGGAGCCCGTTGCGCTCGCACTGCCTCGGCACGAGGTAGGTGCGTGCGATCGCCAGCTTCTCGGACGGCGTGTAGCCGTTGATCTCGATGATCTCCATCCGGTCGCGCAGCGGCGACGGGATCGTCTCGAGGTAGTTGGCGGTCGCGATGAAGAGGACCTTCGAGAGGTCGTAGTCGAGCTCGAGATAGTGGTCGTTGAAGGTGTCGTTCTGCTCGGGGTCGAGCACCTCGAGGAGCGCCGAGGCGGGGTCGCCCCGGAAGTCGGTGCCCAGCTTGTCGAACTCGTCGAGCATGAACACCGGGTTCGAGGTGCCTGCCTTGCGGAGGCCCTGGATGATGCGCCCCGGCAGCGCGCCGATGTAGGTCCGCCGGTGGCCGCGGATCTCCGCCTCGTCGCGGACGCCGCCGAGCGAGATCCGGTGGAACTCGCGGCCGAGCGACCGCGCGATGCTCTTGCCCAGCGACGTCTTGCCGACGCCCGGCGGGCCGTAGAAGAGCAGGATGGGCGCCTTCATGTCGCCCTTCAGCTTGAGCACCGCCAGGTACTCGAGGATCCGCTTCTTGACGTCGTCGAGGCCGTAGTGGTCCTCGTTGAGCACGTCCTCGGCGCGGGCGATGTCGAGGATGTCGTCCGAGGTGTGGCCCCAGGGCAGGTCGAGGATCGTCTCGGCGTAGTTGCGCACGACCCCGTACTCGGGCGAGGCGGGGTTCGTGCGGCCGAGCTTGGTCAGCTCCTTCTCGAGCGTCTCGACGACCGCCTCGGGGAGCAGGTCGCGCTTCTCGTCGAGGCGGTCGCGTAGCTCGTCGGCGTCGCGGCTCGAGCCCTCGGTCTCGCCCAGCTCGTCCTGGATCGCCTTGAGCTGCTGGCGCAGGAAGAACTCCCGCTGCTGCTGGTCGACGTCGGTCTTGACCTTCGAGCGGATCTCCTCCGAGATCTCGAGCACGCGGATCTCCTGCTCGAGGTGGTCGAGCACGAGCTGGGAGCGGTCGAGCAGTGGGCGCGTCTCCAAGAGCTCCTGCTTCTTCTGGACGTCGATCTGGAGGTTCGACGCGATGAAGTGGACGAGGAAGCTCGGGCTCTCGATGTTCTGGATCGCGTAGGCCGCCTCGGAGGGGAGGTTCGGCGACAGGTTGACGATCTGAACGGCCAGCTCCTTGATCGACCGGACGCGGGCGTCCAGCTCGGCCGGGTCGACGTCGTCGCCCGGCCCCTCGTCGACCGCCTCGATGGTGGCTTTCAGGTACGGGTCGAGCTGGACGTAGGCCTCGACCTCGACGCGTCGCTTGCCCTGGATGACGATGCTCACCGAGCCGTCGGGCATCTTGATGAGCTTGAGGATCTGGGCGGCCGTCCCGACCCGGTAGAGGTCGTCCGGCCCTGGCGCCTCGACCTCCGCGCGCTTCTGCGCGACCACGCCCACGAGGCGGTCGCCGGCGTAGGCGTCCTTGACGAGCTTGAGGCTCGCGTCGCGCCCGACCGTGATCGGCAGCACCACGCCCGGGTAGAGGACCGTGTTGCGGAGCGTCAGGATGGGGAGGGCCTCCGGCAGGGCGGCCTCGTGCATCTGGCGCTCCTCGTCGGGCGTGAGCAGCGGGATCGACTGCTCGGGGTCGTCGGAGGCGGCGAGACGGGGAAAATCGGGAAGGAGAGACATTCAGCAGGCGCTCCGGCCGGGCCGGACGCGAGGAGGGCAACGGTGGTGGGGACCGGCGCGCGAGAACTCGGCCAGAGCCCGAGGGGACCCAAACGCCCCGCCGAGGCGTCACGCGACGGGCTGTAAACTCCGACATGTCCGCGGGTGTCCCACCTGCACCGAGGATTCTATGCGCGCCTTTCGTCCGTCCGACCTCGTCGTGCCGACCCTCTGGGGCGGCTTCGCCGCGCTCCTGGCCGGGCTGGCGGTCGGGCGCGGGACGGGCCGCCTCGGGGCGGGCGTCCTCGCCGCCGCCGCGGTGTGGATTCTCGCCGTCGCCCTCGCCGCGCGCCGCGGGCTCCGCCGGGCGCGGGTCGTGCGCCAGCCGTTCCCCGAGGCGGCGCGCCGGTGGCTCGACGACCACGTGTCGGTCTACCGCGCCCTCCCCGAGGCGGAGCGCCGCCGGTTCGAGCGCGACGTGGCGCTCGTGCTCGACGGCCTGATCTACGACGCGGCCGGCGGCGTGGAGGTGACTGACACCCTCAAGCTCTCGGTCGCCGCCGGCGCGGCGGTCCTCCTCCACGGCCACCCCGACTGGGAGCTGCCGACCGAGCGAAGCGTGCTCTTCGTGCCCGACACCTTCGACGCCGCCTACGGCGACGAGGAGGACGGGCTCTACGACGGCATGGTGCATTCGCAGGGGCCGATCGTGCTCTCGGTCCGGGCCGTCGAGGAGGGGTGGGCGCGCGACGACGGCCACAATGTGGTGCTGCACGAGCTGGCCCACGTGTTCGACTTCGAGGGCTGGGAGGCCGACGGCGTGCCGGCGTTCCTCGACCCCCGCTCGGCCGACGCCTGGGTGGCGCTGATGCGCAAGGAGATGCGCCGCGCGCAGCGGGGCGACGGCATCCTGCGGGCCTACGCCGGGTCGGCCCCGGCGGAGCTGTTCGCCGTCGCGACCGAGCAGTTCTTCGAGCGCCCGGCCCGGCTCCGCTCGCGCCACGAAGAGCTCTACGACGCCCTCGTCGCCTTCTACAACCAGACCCCGCCCGACGAGGTCGTCCCCGAGGCGGGCCGAAGCCTCATGTCGCGCCGCTGGGGATGAGAAAGGGAAAAGGGAGAGTTGAGAATGGAGAGTTGAGAATGGAAAAAAGAGGGACGTTCGCCTCGGGGCGAGGGCAGGTTGGACCACGGACCACGGACCACGGACCACGGACCACGGACCACGCCGACTCGCTACGTGCTGACGCATCAGGTCACGTCTGCCCGTTCCCATTTCCCCATTCCCCATTCCCCAATTCCGTCCCGCGGCCGTCTCCGCCTCGGTGTGGCGCCGGCCCCGAGGCGGGAGCATCTTGCCGACAGCCGACAGCCGACAGCCGACAGCCGACAGCCGACAGCCCTACGCCAACTGCCCCGGGCGCACGGCCTCGCGGATGGCCGCGATGAGCGCGTCGAGTTGGAACGGCTTCTTGACGACGCCCGAGAGCAGCCCGGCGGGGTCCTCGACGTCCGTGTCGCCGGTCAGCAGCAGCACCGGCAGGGCGGGGTAGAGGCGGCGGATCTCGGCGGCCAGCTCCATGCCGTTCATCTCGGGCATCGAGAGGTCGGTGACCACGATGTCGTATCCGGGCGTGGCCTCGAGCGCGGCGAGCGCAGCCGGTGCCCCGTCGACATCTTGGACAACGTGGTTGCGGAGCTGGAGCAGCTTCGTGGTCACGGTGCGCACCATCAGCTCGTCGTCGACGACGAGGATGCGGAGAGCGTCGCTGGCCGCCTCGGGGGCAGCGGGGGCGTCGGGGAGGCCGGGCGCGCTGTCGTCGGCCCGGGCGAGCGGGAAGACGAGGCGGAAGAGGGTGCCCCGGCCCGGCTCGCTCTCGAGCTCGATGCGGCCGTTGTGCTCGTGCACGATGCCCTGGCTCATCGTCAGGCCCATCCCCGAGCCGCCGGTGCCCTTGGTGGTGTAGAGCGGCTCGAAGATGCGGCGGCGGACCGCCTCGTTCATGCCCACGCCCGTGTCGCCGATCTCGACCGCGACGGCCCGGTCGCCGTGCCGCGCCGTGCGGAAGGTGAGCGTGCCGCCAGCCGGCATCGCCTGGACGGCGTTGAGCACGAGGTTGACCAGCACCTCGCGCAGCTCGGCCGGCGCGCCCTGGATCTGCGGCACCGGCTCCAGCTCCTCGACCACCTGGATGGCGATGCCGCGCCGCCGCGGCTCGTTGTGCCAGTAGGGGCGCGTGAGCGTCATCACCTCCTTGGCGATGCCGTGCAGCGAGACCGGCTCGCGGTGCTCCTGCGCCTCGTTGCGGATGTACTGCTGGATCTTGCGCACGAGCGCGGCGCCGTCCTGGGCGGCCTGCTCGAGCGACTGGAGGTGCGTGTACGGGTAGTCGCCGGCCCCGAGGCGGGCAAGGTCGGACCGGAGCAACTCGGCGTGGCCGAGGACCGTCGTCAGCAGGTTGTTGAAGTCGTGGGCGACGCCCATCGACATGCGGCCGAGCATCTCCATGCGCCGCCGGCGCGTCTGCTCGGCCGCCCATGAGGCGGGCTCGCGGAGCACCTCGCCGGTGATGGTGACCGGGAACTGGCCCGGCGCGGTGCCGTCGAGGCGGACCGGCAAGAAGTGCAGCAGCACCGGCACCGGCACGTCCTCGCCCGGACGCTCGACCAGGAACACCTGGTGCGACACCATCGAGCCCCGCGCCGCCTCGGTGGTGTACTCCTTCGCGAAGCGGACGTCCTCCTCGGGGAGCCGGTCCCAGAGGCCGGTGTCGCCGAAGACGTCGCGCCACGAGTCGTTGACGTCGATGCGCCGGCCCTCGCACGAGCAGAGGGCCGAGAGCAGGTCCGACGTGACGAGGGGGACGTGGGGAGGCAGACTCATGCGCCAAAAGTACACGCGAGAAGCAGTTCAGGCGAGTGTGCACGCCGAGGCACTCACGCGCTCCTCACCGAGGCGGCGCCCGCGCTCCCGTAGCTTGCCGCGTCTCCGCTGCCCGACGCTCGCATCCGATCCTCGCATGTGGTCTGACTCGATCCTCGACACGATCGGCGACACGCCGCTCGTCCGCCTCCACCGCCTCGGGGCCGAGCTGCCCTGCACGCTGCTCGCGAAGGTCGAGTTCTTCAACCCCGGCGGCTCGGTCAAGGACCGCATCGGGCTCGCGATGATCGAGGACGCCGAGGCAAAGGGACTCCTGAAACCCGGCGGGACGATCATCGAGGGCACGAGCGGCAACACGGGCGCGGGCCTCGCCATCGCCGGCATCGCCAAGGGCTACCGCTGCATCTTCACCACGACCGACAAGCAGAGCCCCGAGAAGGTGGACGTGCTCCGCGCGCTCGGCGCCGAGGTCGTCGTCTGCCCCACGAACGTGGCGCCCGACGACCCGCGGAGCTACTACTCGGTCGCGGCGCGGCTGGCGACCGAGATCCCCAACGCGTTCTACCCCAACCAGTACGACCACCCGGCCAACGCCGAGGCGCACTACCGCACCACCGGCCCCGAGCTGTGGGCGCAGACCGAGGGCCGGATCACGCACTTCATCGCCGGCGCGGGCACGGGCGGCACGATCAGCGGCACGGCCAAGTATCTCAAGGAGCAGAACCCGGACGTGCAGATCGTGGGCGTGGACCCCTACGGGAGCGTCTACGCCGAGTACTGGCGCACGCGCGAGTTCAAGGAGTCCGAGATCTACCCGTACCTCACCGAGGGCGTGGGCGAGGACATCCTGGCGGCCAACATGGACTTCGACGTGGTCGACGACTACGTGCAGGTCGACGACGCGACGACGATGACGATGACGCGGCGCCTCGCCCGCGAGGAGGGGCTCTTCATCGGCCAGTCGTGCGGGATGGCGATGGCCGGCGCCCTCGACTGGCTCCGCGCCCAGGGCGACCGGATCACGGCCGACGACGTGGTCGTGGTGCTCCTGCCGGACTCTGGCTTCCGCTACCTCTCGAAGACCTACAACGACGAGTGGATGCGCCGCAACGGCTTCCTCCGCGAGGCGCCGTCGCTGACCGTCGAGCACGTGCTGGCGGCGCGCAAGCGCTCCGAGGCGGTCGTCGCGGTCGCCCCCGAGGCGACGCTCGCCGAGGCGATCGGCGAGATGATGGCGCACGGCATCAGCCAGGTGCCCGTGATCGAGGGCGGTGCGGTCGTCGGGTCGCTCTCCGAGCGTGGCGTCCTCAACCGGCTCATGGAGGCGCCCGACGCGCGCGACCTGCCGGTCCGCGACGTGATGGGCGCGCCGCTCCCGGTCGTGGCGGCCGGCCTCCCCCTCGACGATCTCACCGGCTACCTCGACGCCGAGGCGGGCGCGGTGCTCGTCCACACCGAGGCGGGCGGCGATGGGGCCGCCTCGGGGCCGGCGTTCCACATCGTCACGCGGAGCGACCTCATCTCGGCCCTCGCCCAGGCCGGGCGCGACGCCTAGAGCGCCTTTCGGGTAGGTACGAGGGACCAGGAACTCGGTACGGCTCTCGCCCGACGCCCCGCTCCTTGTACCCCGTACCACGTACCCGGTACCAACCGGGGATTCGCTCTAGCTTGCTCCCCCTGATTCTCACCCCACATGGACACGAATCCGACCAACGCGCAGCAGAGCCTGTCGATTGAACTCAGCGAGGAGGTGGCCGAGGGCGTCTACTCGAACCTCGTCATGATCGCGCACAGCCCCGAGGAGTTCATCCTCGACTACATCCGCGTGATGCCGGGCGTGCCGAAGGCGCGCGTCAAGAGCCGCATCGTGGTCACGCCGGGCCACGCCAAGCGCCTGCTCGCGGCCCTCGCCGACAACATCCAGCGCTACGAGGCCCAGTACGGCGAGATTGGCGATATCCAGCCTCAGCCGACGGTCCAGTTCACGGCGCCGGGCGGGGAGGCGTAGCCAGCGCCGAGGCGGCCGCCTCGGGGACGAGCACGGCATCGAGGCGACGCTCGGCCTCGACGGCGAGATCGGCGGACGTTCCCGCGTCGGGGTCGAGCGTCGGTGCCAGCGGTGTGACGGTCGCCACGAACGGCTCGGTGCGCGCGCAGAGGCGCCAGAGCGCCGCCGTCAGCCACTCGCGGTCCTGCCAGAGCGCATGGGCGTGCGGCTCGAACCGGAGGGCGACCAGCCGGACGTCCGCCTCGGCGTCGGCGGCCACCTCGAAGGCGCCGTGGCGAAACGGGAGCACGCCCGGCCCCAGCCCGATCTTGCCCTCGGGCGCGACCGCGACGGGCGTCGGCGACGACGCAACCGCCTCGGTGAGCGCGGCGCGCGCCTTCTCGCGGCTGCCGCCGCGGCCGCGGTGGACGTAGATCGTCCCCAGCGCCGTCGCCATCCACCCGACGAACGGCAGGTAGCGGACGCCCAGCGTCGACAGGAACCGAAGCGGCCGCACGGCGACCAGCACCACGGGGTCGATCCACGAGAGGTGGTTGAAGAACACGAACCCCCGGTGCCCAACGAGGCGCTCCGGGTGGTCGACGCGGAGCGTCACCCCGGTTGCCCACAGGAACGCCCGCGCCAGCCCCTGCGCCACGCGCTCGGCCGGCCGGGCCTCCCCGAGGCGGACCGGCAGGAGGGAGGCAACGAGCACCGCGACCGTCCCCACGACCAGAAGCCCGACGACGACCGAGATGCGCACCCCCCCGAGGAGGGCCGCGGCGAACGACGGGCGGGGCGGGAGGGCGTCGGGGGGGACGTGCATCGACGAAAGCTAGGCCCCGCCTCGGGGCCGGCCCTGGTGCGCGTGGACTAGGAGGTGCCTGGTTGGCCGGGGGGCGGCCGCCCCTGCCGCAGTCGTTGCAGGCCGCGTTTTCCTGCTCGACGGAATGGGGGGAGAGGGAGGAAAGGAGAGAGGGTACTTGGGCCGCCTGTGCTGTCCCCGAGGCGTCGGTCGTCGGTCGGTCGTCGGCGGTCGGCCGCCCCGAGGCGGCGCGCTACACCCGGCGGGCGCGGACGAGGAGCCACAGCGCCAGCCCGCCGAAGACGACGTGCGGCAGCCAGGTGGCGACCAGCGGGGGGATCGTCTGCACGTACCCGAGTGGCTCGATGGTCTTCTGGAAGGCGAGGTAGACGAACGCCACGCCCAGCCCGAGGGCGAGTTGCGCCGCCTGCCCGCCTCGGCGCCGCCGCGCGGCGAGCGGCACCGCCAGCAGCACCAGCACGAGGTTGGCGACCGGGTACGCGACCTTGTTGTAGTACGACACGAGCGGCCGGCCGCGCTCCTGCACGCCCGCGCGCTCGAGCGACTGCACGAACGCCCGTGCCTCGGGGAGCGTCAGCCGGTCGGCGTCGCGGTCCGACTGGGCGAGGTCGCGCGGCAGCACGGCGAGCGTCGTGTCGAGCGACTCGTAGACGGCGAAGCGCTCGCGTCCGGCGAGGTCGAACTGGCGGGCCACCACGTTTTTCGCCCGCCACACGCCCAGCGAGTCGACGTAGGCCATGTCCTGCGCGTCGAGACGGGCGCGGACGCCCGTCCCCGAGGTGTCGGCGATCGTCACCAGGCTGACGCGGAAGGCCTGGGCCTCGCGGCGGTCGTAGAACCCGGCCGTCAGGATCACGCCGGGCGCCGCCTGGCGGACGATCTCGCTCGCGCCTGCGCCCTCGGGCGCGTCGCGGTAGTACTGGTTCTCGAACTCGAGGACGACGGCCGTCGCGCGGGGCACCACGAACCCGTTGAAGACCAGCATCGCGCCTGTGAACAGCAGGCCGAAGAGGACGAACGGCCGCATGTAGCGCCACAGCGACACGCCGGCCATCCGCACCGCCGTGAGCTGCATCGACTGGGCCAGCCGCGCCGTCACGTAGATCGCGGCCAGGAACAACGCGAGCGGGCTCGTCAGCCGAATGATGTCGGGGACGTAGTAGAGGTAGAACCGGAGGATCTGGCCCGTCTCGGCGCCGCGGTCCAGGAAGTCGTCGACGCGCTCGGCGAAGTGGAGCACCACGAACGTCGCGATCAGGAGCACCAGCAGCAGCGCCGTGCCGGCGACGAAGCGGCGGAGGACGTGCCAGTCGAACCGGGTCAAGAGAGTGGCGAGTGGGGGATCGAGAGAGTGTTGAGACTCAGGGTAGCATGCTGCGCGGACCCGCAGACGCCGCCTGCGGCGTTGCCCGCGTCGCCCGGTGCGGGGCCCCGCGCTCCGCGGGCGCCATGCCGGCGCCGCCGGCC
>JBCCQJ010000102.1:0-14452 GCA_039024395.1 Bacteroidota bacterium
GGCCGGTGTCCGCCAGCGGCTCTTCAGCCTCGTTCATCTTCACCCACCCTCCGACGCCCGACCGGGCACGTCATGAGACTGTTCTCCACCCTCGCCGGCCTTGCGCTGGCGCTCCTCCTCGCCGCGCCTGACGCGCTCGCCCAGACGGGCACGATCACGGGCCGCGTGACCCACGCCGAGACCGGCGACCTCCTGCCCGGTGCGAGCATCCGCATCGACGGCACCCAACTCGGGGCCGCGACCGACGCGTTCGGCAAATTCAACGTCCGCGGCGTTCCGGCTGGGGCGGTCACGCTTGTGGCCTCGTTCGTCGGGTTCGAGACGGCCGAGATCGCAACGACGGCCGAGGCCGGCGAGACCGTGTACGTCGAGGTCGTGCTCGCGCCCAACCCCGACCAGATCGGCGAGGTCGTGATCCGGAGCGAGAAGTTCGTCCGCAACCTCCAAGACACGCAGACGAGCGTGGCCGTCGTCGGCATGGAGCAGCTCGAGGCCATCCCGGTCCGTGACTGGGAAGACGCCACGCGCCAGGTCGGCAACGTGTCGACGAGCGGGAACGGCGTCTTCACCATCCGCGGCGTTCCCAACACGGGCGTCGGCGGCGGCAGCGGCCCGACGGCCGCGCTCTACGTCGACGGCGTGCAGCAGGGCCGGTTCGGCACGTTCCGCACCATCCGCGGCGCGTGGGACCTCGAGGCCATCGAGGTCTTCCGCGGACCCCAGTCGACGCTCTCGGGGCGCAACTCGCTCGCGGGCGCCATCTACCTCCGCTCGGCGGCCCCGTCGTTCGAGTACGGCGCGGCGGCCCGCGTCCGAGGCGGGAGCAACGAGGCGCTCGAAGGCGCCTTCATGGTGACCGGCCCGATCATCGCCGACCAGCTCGCCTTCCGCGTCTCGGGCGAGAGCGGGACCGAGGACCGCGACTTCACCTACGTCAACGTCACCTCCGACGACGACGACTTTGCCACGACGACGCAGCTCGACCAGCGCAACCTCAAGGCGCGCCTCCTCTTCACGCCGACGGCGCTCCCCGGGCTCTCGGTTCTTGCGGGCTACACCCGCGCCTTCGACCGGCCCGGCGTCTCCAACGTCACGGCCACGCCCGACGACGACGGCGAGCTGGACTTCAGCGCGCGCGAGAACCTCGGGCCGTTCGCCTTCTTCGAGGAGACCACGTTCGACACGGCCAACCTGGAGGCCAGCTACGACCTCACGCCGAACCTCGCGCTCACGGCGCAGACCGGCTTCACGGCGATGGACTACGCCATCGACGGACTCCGCTTCCAGACCAACGACCCCGAGGTCTTCCGACCGGTCGCGCAGCGCTCGAACACCGACGAGACCACGTTCACGCAGGAGCTCCGGCTGAACTTCGAGACCGACCGGACGCGCGCCGTCTTCGGCGGCTACTACGGCCGGTTCGACACCGACCGCATCCGCAACGACAACGGCGACGTGTTCTTCCTCGCCCGTCCGCAGATCGAGGTGCTCGCCGGCGGGCCGGTCCCGCAGTTCAGCATCCTCTACGACGCGGTCGCCAACGACATCACCGAGACCGACAACATCGCCGTCTTCGGCGAGGTCAACCAGGAGGTGATCGACGGGCTCACGCTCACGGCGGGCCTGCGCTACGACAACGAGTCGTTCACGAGCCGGAACGACGTCGAGCCGGCGACGGTCACCTTCGAGGGCACACCGCCGCCGCTGGCGCCGTTCGAGCCCACCATCGCGCAGCTCATCATCGACGCCGTGGCCGCCGAGGACGAGGTCTCCGAGACCACGTTCGACGCGTGGCTGCCCAAGGTTGGCGTCGTCTACGACCTCACGCCCGACATGTCGCTCGGCGCGACGGTCCAGCGTGGCTACCGCGCCGGCGGGGTGTTCTTCGTCCTCGGCGGGCGGCTCAACGAGTACGACCCCGAGTACACCTGGAACTACGAGCTGTCGTACCGCAGCCGGTGGCTCGGCGGGCGGCTGATCGCCAACGCAAACGTGTTCTACACAGACTGGCGCGACCAGCAGGTGTCGGTCCCGATCGAGGACGCCCCCACGTTCTTCGAGACCATCAACGCCGGCGCCTCGACGCTCTACGGCGGTGAGCTCGAGCTTCGGGCGATTCCGGCTCGTGGGCTCACGCTCTACGGCTCGCTCGGTCTGACGGAGTCCCAGTTCGACGAGTTCGTCCGTCCCGAGAACGTCCGCGACCAGCGGAACGGCGAGCTCGTCCTCGTCGAGCGCGACCTCGCGGGCCTCCAGTTCCCCGGCGCGCCCGAGACCACGGTTGCCGTCGGCGCCATTTTCGACCCCGGCAGCGGCCCCTTCGGCGCCCTCAACGTGAACTACGTCGGGGAGAACTTCACCAATGTGGGCTCGCTCCCGAGCGACCAGGAGATCATCGAGAACCCTGCCGCCGCGACCGACGAGCCCGGTGTGGTCCGCCTCGGTGACCTGGACAACGACCCCCGGCTCCGCGCGGGCGACTACGTGTCGGTGGACGCGCAACTCGGGTACACGCTTGGGCTCCAGGGCACGGAGGTCCGCGTGACCGGCTTCGCGCGGAACCTCCTCGATATCGTCGCCACGGACCGCCGGTTCATCAACATCCAGGGTGGCGTGGACGGTCAGATCATTCAGCCGCGCGTCATCGGGCTGAGCCTCGACGTGGAGATCTAGTCCAGATTCGATCTAGATTGCGCGGCGGGCGCGTTCCAGAGCGCCCGCCGCGTCTGCCTCTTCCCTCACCATGCTTGGCGTCGTCTCCGTCCTCCTCGCCGTTGCGGCCTACGCAGCGTTCTACGTCGCCGCGCCCGGCCGCCAGTCGAAGGCGCTCGGCCCGTCGCGCCCGCTCCTCGGCGCCGGCGCCGTGCTCACGGTGGTCGCGTTGGCGCTCTCCATCGTCGCGACCGGATCGGCTGTGGGGCCGGCGCTCGTCGTCACGGTCATGATGGCCGTTGCCTCGGCGCTCGCCATGGCCGGACCGTTCGTCCTCCCCGAGGCGGAGGGGAGCCGCCGCACCGCCTCGGGGCCGGCCGGCGCCGCGCGCGTGCCGACGCGCCCGCCGTCGATGCCGCCCGGCCGCACGCCCACGCGCCCCCCGACGCTGCCGCCATCCTCCCCCTCCGCCGACTAAACCGATGAAGCACGACTGGACAAAAGGCGAGGGCTGGGGCAAGGGGACGGCCGCCTTCTTCGGCGGCTTCCTCGCGTTCATTCTGTTCGGCCTCGCGCTCGGGACGGCGCTCCCGCACATCGGCATTCCCATCGGCGTGGCGGTCGCGCTGGCGGTGGCGCTGAGCGTGCCCGTGTGGACGGGGCTCATCCTGTGGGCCGTGCTCGCGCCGAGCGGACGCGGTGCGTGGCTCCGCATGGGTGTGACGTCGCTCGCCCTCGCGGCGATCACAGCGGCCGGCTACTTCCTCTAGTGCTGCGTCAAGCCGTCCCCGTCCGGTCGTGCCCGGTTGCGTGTTTCGTGGTGCGTGGCTCCTCGGCAGGCCATGCCACGCGCGATACGCAGCCCGGCCTGGCGCACCCGTCAGAATCCGATTGACACGCCTCTAGGCTCTCCCTCCTCCTGGCCCATGGAGACCGCACGCCCCCCGACGATCCCGCCGGCGGACCCCGCCCGCGCGGGAGCCGAGCGCCCGACGCCTGCGAAGAAGGGCGGCAAGCTCGTCGGCCCGCGGGCGTTCAAGCTGCTCTGGGACGGCCACTCGGTGGTCGGCATCCTGATCGGGCTGGGGCTCTTCGTGATCTTCTACGCCGGCGCCTTCGCGCTCTACCTCGGCGAGCTGCAGGCCTGGGCCGACCCCGCCCTCCGAGCCACCGAGACCCGCATCGCCGCCGACGAGGCGGTCGCCCCGTTCTTCGCCGAGCAGCCCCCGGCCGAGGGCACCGACGTCCTGCTCTCGTACCCGTACCACGAGCGGGGCTACTACGTCGCCCGCTACCAGACGCCGGCCGGCGACACCACCGAGGCGGTCCATGCGATGATCAACGCCGAGACCGGCGAGGCGCTCGTCTCGACCGACGGCGTCGCGCCTGTCCGGAGCCGGATCGCCGGCACCATCTACCGGCTCCACTACTTCGCGCAGGCCGGGTTTGTGGGGCAGATCCTCTCCGGGCTCGTCGCGGTGTTCTTCCTGGTCGCTGTGGTCAGCGGCATCCTGATCCACCTCCGCAAGCTCCCCAAGGACTGGCACACGTTCCGCCCCCGAGGGAAGCTCCGGACCCAGCTCGCCGATGCCCACAACGTGCTGGGGCTCGTTGGGCTGCCGTTCGCGGCGATGTACGCCATCACCGGCGCGTTCCTGGCGCTGCTGATTATCCTGCTCGCGCCGAGCGTGATCGTCGTCTTCGACGGCGACGAGGAGGTCGCGATGGAGCTTGTCTACGGCTTCGAGATGCCGGAGCACGACCCGACGGGCGAGTCCGCCGAGATGCGCCCGTTCGCCGACTACGAGGCGGCGCTCCCGGCCTCGTGGGCCGAGAACGACGTCG
The DNA here is from genome assembly GCA_039024395.1 of Bacteroidota bacterium. Lineage (GTDB taxonomy): Bacteria > Bacteroidota > Rhodothermia > Rhodothermales > Rubricoccaceae > Rubrivirga. The sequence goes on from JBCCQJ010000102.1 coordinate 4,498, forward strand.
CGATCACGTTCGTGATGGTGCACAACTGGGGCGACGAGGCGGCCATCGCCGACGTCTACGGCGACGCCGAGGGCCGTCTGACGGCGGCGCCGCGCGCCGTCCTGCAGGCCTCGACCGCCGAGGTGCTCGCGGCCAACAACCCCACGATCGGGACGCCGCTCGGGGGCACGACGGCTGCCATGACCAACCTCCACTACGCCCGCCTCGGGGCCTGGACACCTCTGGCCAAGGTGCTCTACTTCCTGCTGGCCCTGGCGACCGGTGCCGTCATCCTGACGGGCAACGTGTTGTGGGTGCTCGTGCGCCGGCCCAAAGACCCGCGCGCAACGCCTCGGCTCCACCGCTTCCTGGCCCGGCTGACGGTTGGCGTGGGGTGCGGGCTCGTCGTCGCGGTGCCCCTCGCACTTCTGGTCACGGCGGCGCTCCCCATCGAAACGGAGGGGCTGAGCACGTGGGAGACCGCGACGCTGTTCGGCGGCTGGGCCGTGCTGATCGTGGCCGCCTTTGCCGGGCCATCGGCGGTGTGGGCGGCGCGGTGGCAACTCGCTGCGGCGGGCGTGCTGAGCCTCGTCGTTCCTGTCGCCAGCGGAGCCACCGGCGGCGCGTGGCCGTGGGTGAGTGCTGCGAACGACTGGTGGGGCGTCTTCACCGTCGACGTCGGCTTTGTGCTGATGGGCGTGGCGCTGCTGTGGACCGCGCGCCGGTTGCGCCCCGAGCCGCCCGTTCCCGGCCTCACAGGCGACGGTGCCGCGCCGGACGCCATCCCGGCTCAGCCCGTCCCCGCTCCGTAGCGCGCTGACCCATGCAAACGCTCGATTCCCCGGTCTCCCTCCCCGCACCGCCCGCTGGCGGAGCGCCGCCGCCCGCGCCCAAGACGCCGGCCCCGAAGAAGAAGGAGAAGCTGGTCGGGCCGCGCGCGTTCAAGCTGCTCTGGGACAGCCACTCGGTGACGGGCATCGTCATCGGACTGGGCCTCTTCGTGATCTTCTACGCGGGCGCCTTCGCGCTCTACCGCGGCGAGCTCCACGCCTGGGCCGACCCGGCCATGCGGATCGCCGAGGAACGGGTGACGCTCGACCAGGCCGTCGCTCCGCTCCTCGAGGCCCGCCCCCCGGCGCCGGGCACCGACCTGTTCGCCAACGTCCAGATCCGCGAGCGGAGCTACTACTACGTCCGCTACCAGACGCCCGTCGGCGACACGACCGAGACCGTCGAGGCGTCGATCAGCCCGGCCACGGGCGAGATCATCGCCGAGAGCGCGCGGGGCTGGCGGAGCGACCTGAGTGAGATCCTCTACCGGCTCCACTTCTTCGGCCAGGGCGGGATCTGGGGCGAGCTGGCGGCCGGGTTCATCGCGGTGTTCTTCCTGGTCGCCGTGGTCAGCGGCATCCTGATTCACCTGCGCAAGCTGCCCAAGGACTGGCACACGTTCCGCCCCCGAGGGAAGCTCCGGACCCAGCTCGCCGACGCCCACAACGTGCTCGGCCTGATCGGGCTGCCGTTCGCAGCGATGTACGCGGTCTCGGGTGCGTTCCTGGCGCTGCTGATTATCCTGCTCGCGCCGAGTGTGATCGTCGTGTTCGGCGGTGACCAAGAGGCCGCGTTCGCACTCTCAACCGGGTTCGAGGTCCCGCCGCACGACCTGACGGGCGAGCCTGCCGAGATGCTCTCGTTCGCCGCCTACCGCGACGCCCTCCCCGAGGCGTGGGACGACGTGGACGTGACCGTGATGAACATCCACGGGTGGGGCGACGAGGCGGCCATCGTGCAGATCTACGGCGATGCGACGAGCTCACTCACGGCCGCGCCGCAGGCCATCCTGCAGGCGTCGACGGGCGAGGTCCTGGTGTCCAACGACCCGACCGTCGGGAACGCGCTCGGTGGAACTTCGGCCGCGCTCGTTAACCTCCACTATGCCCGCCTCGGGCCGGGGACGCCGTTTGCGAAGGTGCTCTACTTCCTGCTGGCGCTCGCGACGGCGGCGGTCATCCTGACGGGGAACATCCTGTGGGTGCTCGTCCGGCGGCCGAAGGACCCGCGCGCGACGCCCCGGCTCCACCGGTTCCTGGGCCGCGTGACGGTCGGTGTGGGCTGCGGGCTCGTGGCCGCGGTGCCGGTCCTCTTCCTTGTCTCGGCCTCGATCCCCATCGAGGCGGAGGGTCTGAAGACGTGGGAGAACGTCGCGCTCTTCGTGCCGTGGGCGGTCTTCCTCGTGGCGGCGTTCGCGGGGCCGTCGGCGGTGTGGGCGGCGCGGTGGCAGCTCGCGCTAGCGGGCGTGATGAGCCTGCTGGTGCCGGTCGCCAACGGGGTCGTCACGGGCGACTGGCCGTGGGTGGCGGCCACCAGCGGTCTGCCGCGCATCGCGACGATCGACATCGGCTCCCTGCTGATGGGCGCCGTGCTGCTGTGGATCGCCGTGCGACTCCGGCCGAGCGAGGCTCTGGCCTCGTCTGCGGTCACCCCGGAAGCCGCCCTCGCTGCCGCCTAGCGGCAGCGGCCGTTTGAGGAGCCTGCAAAGTGAGAGAAGACGGGAACCCTGCTGGACCGCGGGCATGCTCTTTATTAGACTTGGTCTAGATAAGGGCAATTGCCAGGACGGCTGGACTTGGTCTTTGCGCACCGCGCTCGCTCTTGCGGACCGGTCCCTCCCACACCCTCTGGCCTCTTCCCATGCCCCTTGCCTTTCTCGCCCGTCGCGCGCTCGCAGCGCTGGCGGTCCTCCTCGCGGCGCCTGCCGTGCTCGCCCAGACCGGTGCCGTCGTCGGCACCGTGACGGACACGGACGGTGAACCCCTCGCCGCCGCCACGGTCCGCATCGACAACACCACGCTCGGCGACGCCACGGACGTCGACGGCATGTTCCGCGTCGCAGGGGTGCCCGCAGGCTCCCAGACGGTCGTCATTACGCTCCTCGGCTACACCCGTGTCGAGCGCGAGGTCACCGTTCCCGCCGGCGGCGACGTCCGCGTCGACGCCACGCTCGCCGACGACGCGCTCCGCCTCAGCGAGGTCGCCGTCACCGCCACCCGCCGGACCGAGGACATCTCGGACGTGCCCCGCGCGGTCGCGGTCGCGACCGAGGAGACGGTCGACCGCTACGCCGAGCAGACCTCGGACTTCTCGGCCACGCTCGGCAAGTTCATCCCCAACTTCACCTCGCCCTCGGTTGGCAACGACGTCTTCACGGCGACGCTGCGCGGGCGCAAGCCGCTCTACCTCCTCGACGGCGTGCCGCTCCAGACCAACGAGGGCGTGCGCGGCGCGACGCTCTCCAACATCGAGCCGTCGGTGCTCGACCGGATCGAGGTGCTCTACGGTGCGTCGACGGTCTACGGCGGCGGCGCGCCAGGCGGCGTGATCCAGTTCTTCACGCGGGAGGCCAGCGAGGAGCCGCTCGACGTCCAGGTGCAGGGCTTCACGCGCAACTACCTGTTGGAGGATCGCATCCTCGACGGCGACGCGCTCGACTTCCGGACGTCGGCGACGGTCTCGGGCACGCTCGACCGGTTCCGCTACCTCGTCAACGGCGCCCTCGAGACGGCCAACGGCACCTTCCGGGCCGACGGCCAGCGGATCGGCAACGTGGGCACCAACGACTACGACGAGTACGCGCTCTTCGGCAAGTTCTCCTACGACCTCACGCCGTCGCAGACGGTGCGCGTGACGGTCAACCGCGACTACCGCCAGCCCAACAACCTCTTCTTCACGAACGAGGTCCGCGACGAGGACCGCCTCGCCGACCCGGTGTTCTTCACGTCGGTCTCGGTCCCGGTCGAGACCGCGTTCAGCTACGACACGCCGATCAGCCAGACGTACACGTCGGGCAACGTGCAGTACCAGAACCGCTCGCTCGGAGGCGGTGCGCTGAGTCTCCAGGGCTACTACTTCGACACCAACTTCCAGCAGGGCGGGTCGGACATCCGGGCGCTGATCGCGGCCAACCCGCCGTTTGCGTCGTGGCCGGGGATCTGGCAGACCAGCTCCGACGCGCAGCAGCTCGGCGCGCGCGCCGAGTACGTCCGCCCGATCACGGGCCAGGTCCTGGTGACCGTGGGCGGCGACGTCCTGAGCGCCAGCGACGCGACCCCGGTCACGGTCTCGACCGAGGGGCCGTTCGACGCCGAGAACCGCTTCGACGGCGCCGGCGGCGTCCAGGACCAGGGTGCCCCGACCGACCTCGTCTCCGGCGGCGCGTTCGTCCAGGCCGACTTCGAGGCGACCGAGACGCTGCGCTTCACGGCGGGCGCCCGGTACGACTACATCGCGTTCGACGTGCTCCCGTTCATCCCGACGTTCACGACCGTCGCGCCGGGCGTCGAGCGGCCGGGCGGCTCGGGCACGAACGACGGCTTCTCGCTCAACGTCGGCTCGGCGTTCGAGTTCGTCCCCGACCAGACGGTGTACGCTAACTTCTCGCAGGGCTTCTCGCTCCCCGAGTTGGCGTTCCTGTTCACGGACGTGGCTCCGGACCAGGAGATCAGCGGCGACGCGATCGTGCAGCCGCAGATCGTCAACAACGTGGACCTGGGCATCCGGGGCCGCCTCGGGGCCGGCTTCGCCTACGGGCTCGCCGGCTTCTACGCCTTCTCGGAGACGGGCTCTCAGATCGCCTTCGACAACGAGTCTGGCCTCGGCGAGCGCGTGCAGGCGCCGCGGCGCAACTACGGCTTCGAGGCGACGGTCGAGGCGAGCCCGGCAGACGGGCTCCGCGTGGGCGCTGACCTCGCCCTCACCGAGATCGACGCCGACCCGGACGACGTCGGCGAGTTCCGGCCCGGCTCGAGCAACGACGCGATCCCGCTCACGACCTCGCTCCGTGGCGAGTACGAGCTCCCCGCCGTTGATGGCCTGACCCTCGACGCCGAGTTCTTCTCCGTCACCACTCGGGACCGCGCCTTCCGCACGCTCCTCAACGCGGACGGGACGGTCTACGACGCCGAGACCGACGGCGACCCGGACCTCACCGAGGAGGGCGAGCCACTCCGCGCCGACGGCTACATCTTCCGGGGCTTCTCGACGATCGACCTCGGCATTCGGTACGCGCTCCCCGCGGCGGCTCTTGGTGGTGTCGAGGGGAGCCTGGCTGTACGGGTCCAGAACGTCCTGAACGAGTCGTACGTCCCGGCGAACGCGCAGCGCCTGTTCAACAACGCGTTCTTCGCCAACCGCCGCTCCGAGGGGCTCGGCCGGAACGTGACGGTTTCGCTCAGCCTAGACTTCTAAATCACGGTCCCCGGTGGCGGGTGCACCCGCCAGCGGGGGATGCGCTCCATCGCTGTGCCCGCCCCGACCCCCCAATCCCTTCCCGGCCCACCGCCTGCGCGGCGGTCGCGGAAGGGCTGGGGGCTCGGGCGGCGGGCACAGCGGCTGATGTGGGACGCCCACTCGGTGGTGGGCGCGCTCCTTGGGCTGGTGTTCTTCGTGGTGTTCTTCTCCGGCTCGTTCGCGCTCTATCGAGGCGCCATCGAGGCCTGGAGCGACCCGGGGCTCCGCGGGCCATCGGTCTTCTCGACCGACGCGCTCGTTCAGCGTGCCTTCGACGAGCGGCCCCCGGAGCCGGGGACGGCCGTCACCATCTTCCCGGTCACCGCGGAACGCACGAGCGCGTTCATCCGCTACGCGCCCGCCGACGAGACGACGCCGGAGGGGGAGACCACGACGGTCGTTCGGGTCCTGAGCTCGACGACGGGCGAGGAGGTCATTCCCGGCGGCCGCAGCCGAGCGGCGTTGACCATTTACCAGCTCCACTTCCTCTTTCAGCTCCGCTATGTCCTGCCGGGGACCAACCTGATCGGGATCGCCATCATCGGGGTGCTCTCGGCGTTTCTGCTGTTCCTGATCGCCAGCGGGCTGCTGATCCACCTCAAGAAGCTCCCCAAGGACTGGCACACGTTCCGGCCGCGCGAGAGGGTCCGGACCGCCATCGCCGACGCGCACACCGTCCTGGGGCTGATCGGCCTGCCCTTCACGGTCGCGTTTGCCCTGACGGGCGGCATCCTGTGCGTGATGATCATCCTGGGGCCGTACATCGTCTCGGAGATCTTCGACGGCGACGCGGAGGCCTATGCCGAGGCCTTGTACCCCATCGACGTCCCCGAGGCGGACTCGACGGGGCAGTCGGTGCCGATGCTGCTTCCGGACCAGTTGGCCGATGCGCTCCCGCCGACATGGGACCGTGCGCCTCTGACCCAGGTGGCGTACTCGCACTGGGGCGATGCCGGCGCGACGGCCGTCGTCTACGGGCGAAACGAGGAGACGCTGACCGAGATGGGGAAGGCGGTCGTGAACCCGGCCACCGGAGAAGTCCTGACCGAGTCGCCCCCCGAGACCCCGTCCGCCCTGGCCGCGACGTATTCGGCCACCGAGCGCATCCATTACGTCCAGTACGGCGGGTGGGTGGCGGCGGCCCTCAGCTTCCTGCTGTCGCTCGCAGCGAGCGCGATGATGCTGACGGGCAACATCCTGTGGGTCTTGGTGCGGCGCCCCAAGGACCCACGCGCCACGCCCTGGCTCCACAAGCTGATGGCTCGCTTGACGGTCGGCGTGGGGGTCGGGTTGGTGGCGGCGACGCCCGTGTTGTTCCTGCTGGCGCAGGCGATCCCCGCCGACTATGCCGACCGGAAGCTGTGGGAGGAGGCCGGGTTCTTCATCGCGTGGGGGGTCTTGACCCTCTCCGCTTTCGTTGGCCCATCTGCCGTCGCTGCCAGCCGGTGGCAACTGCGGTTGGCGGCCGGGCTCAGCGTGCTCGTGCCGGTGGCGAACGGGGTGGCCACGGGCGGCTGGGTGTGGGTCGCCGCCGCGAACGGGTGGTGGGCCACGTTTGGGATCGACGTCGGCTTCCTGATCGCCGCGCCGCTGCTGTGGTGGACGGCCGCGCGGCTCCCCCAGCACACCGCCTCACCGCCGCAGGAGGCCCCTCGGAACAGGTCCCGCGCAGAGGCTCCGCCCGTCGTCAACCGGTTGCCGCTCTCTCCGATTCGCACCACACTCGCTCAGTTCCTCCCGTTCTGGCGTGGCACGGCCGTCGCGTTGATCGTGGCCAGCGCGCCCGCCGCTGATCAGACGCCCTTCGTTCTCGAAGAGGTCCTCGACATCTCAGCGCTCCCAGCAGGCTGCAGTGTGACCGTCACCGAGGCGGCGGTCTCGTTCGACGCGGCCGGAGCCATCTCCAGCCAGCCCTTCACCGTCGTCCGCTAGCCCGCCATGGACTGCCATCACCATCTCGACGGCCTCTACGAGACGGAGCACGGAGCCGTGTACCGCTGTTGCCAGTGCGACTGGTTCAACGTCTTCTTCGGCCCCATCATCCTCTCGAACAGCCGGGCCGGGTTCGACCAGCTCCACGCGCTCATCGACAGCCTCGAGCCGGAGCTCGACCCCGCGCACCACGCGTTCGGGCGGCGGTATCACCTCCACACGGCCAACCACCAGTTCGGCCTCGCCTTCACGCAGGCTGAGATCGACGAGCTTCGGGAGCTGCTCGACGGCGCCGTCGCGATGGACGAGCTGGACCGCCTCCTCGACGACGCCCTCCGGCCGTCCGACGACTCCTGAGCCCCGTCTGCTTCCCGAGCGTGCTCTGTGCGACCCAAGAACGGCACAACGCCACGACCCTTCCGACGCCATGAAGCTCTCCACACTGAGCAGTTGTCTCGCGACCACGTTCGCATTGCTCGTTATCTCTGCTTGTGACACCGCTGACTCCGGCCCGGTTTTCCTGCGGGTTGAGAATGCGAGTGCGCTCGACTTCTCCTCCGTCGCCGTCGGGTTCACGCGGGACGACGCCAACTTCGGGGCGGTCGGAGCGGGACAGACGAGCGACTACCACGCATTCGAGACGGCGTACCGCTACGGCGGTGTGACGGCCGAGGCCGGGGGCGAGACCTACGAGATCATCCCTGTCGATTTCGTGGGCGAGGACCCGCTGGCAGCGGGGCTGTACACGTTCGTGCTTACCGTAGAGGGCTCGACGCTCGAGCTGACGCTCGAAGAGGACTGAGCCCACCCAGGCCGCGTCGATGCCTTCCGCCCTATCACACACGAACTCTCCGCCTCCTATGTCCCGCGTTTCCAAGCGCTTCCGTCCATTCGCTCCCGTGCTCGTCGCCCTCTGCATACTGGTCCTCTCGGCGTGCGACGGCGGGGAGACCATCACGATCCAGCCCGTCGGCAACGAGATGCGCTACGCGCAGACGGAGTTCACGGTCGGGGTGGGCGAGGAGGTCACGGTCGTGTTCGAGAACGTCGCCACGAGCGCGGCGATGGAGCACAACGTCGTCGTGCTGGCCTCGGACAGCGACGCCGATGCGGACCGAGTCGGGATCGCTGCGCTGAGCGCGGCCGACCAGGACTACGTCCCGGACGACCCGGCCATTCTCGCCGCGACGGCGATGTCGGCCCCTGGCGAGACGGTCCAGGTCACGTTCACAGCCCCGACCGAGCCCGGTCGCTACCGCTACATCTGCACCTACCCCGGACACTACGCGCTCATGCAGGGCGTGATGATTGTCACCTAGCCCCCGAACCCATGCCCCGCCTGCTCCTCGGCCTCTGTGCCCTCCTTGCCCTTGGCGCCTGCCAGACGGCCACCGACGCTCCGCTTGATGATTCTCCCAGCGCTCAGGCGACGGAGGAGACCGACCCAGCCTACGAGACCACCGCGGACAGCGCGCTAGCCGCCGTCGGCGGTGAGATCGACCCGTCGCGCGTCGTCGTCCTCGGCGGACCCATTGCGGAGACCGTCTACGCCCTCGGGCTCGGCGACAACGTCGTCGCGGCCGACCAGTCGGCCCTGCACCCGGCGAGCCTTTTGGAGAAGCCGAGGCTCAACTACTTCCGCCAGACCTCGGCCGAGGGCGTCCTCTCACAGGAGCCGACGGTGGTGCTGGCCTCCGACGGGACCGGCCCGCCCGACGTGATCGAGCAGATTCAGACGACGGGGGTGTCGGTCGTGACGGTGCCCACGCCGGAGACGGTCGCCGGCGCATTCGGACGCGTGCGGATGCTGGGCCGCGCCCTCGGCCGCGAGGCCGCCGCCGACTCGCTCGTGGAGACCATGCGCGCCGAGCTGGCAGAGGCGGCGACGTTCCAGCCCGAGACGGCGCCGCGGGTGCTCTTCGTCTACGCGCGCGGCGCGGGTCTCGTCCAGGTCATCGGCGCGGGGACCACGGCCGACCTCGTGCTCGAGCTGGCGGGCGCCGAGAACGCCGTCGACATCGAGGGGACGGCGCCGCTGACCGCCGAGGCGGTCGTCGCCGCGGCCCCCGACGTGGTCGTGATCCCGACGCGCGGGCTCGAGAGCATCGGCGGCCCCGACGGCCTCTTCGCGCAGCCGGGGCTGGCCCAGACGCCCGCCGGCGAGGCCCGCCGCGTCGTCGCCGTGGACGACGCGCTCCTGCTCGGGCTCGGGCCGCGGCTCGGGCAGGCCGTGCAGGAGCTTGCCCGCGGGCTGAGCACGCCGACCGAGACCGCCAGCCGATAGCCCATCCCGCTCGCTCTTTGAACCCGGTATCGATGTCTTGTCCCGTTCGCATTCTCACCGACCCGATCCTTGCCGAGTCCAGCAACGGCGCTGTCGCGGTGTGCCCGTGCTGTGGCTATCCCGTCGTGTGGTTCGGCGATGCTCGCGTGACGCTCCGGCCGAGGCAGCTCCGGGCGATGCTGGCCACGGTCCGCGAGGTCTCCGAGGCCTCCGACCAGCCGGGCGCTGCGTGGGGCTGGCGGCTCCGCGCGAAGACGGACCGCGAGGACGTGGTGTTCGACCTGACGCCCGACGAGACGGTCGAGCTTGAAGCCATGCTCTCCGAGGCGGCCTCCGCGCTCGAACTCGACGCCCTCCTGGCCGACGTGCTGGCGGGCGACCCCCTGTAGCGGCTTGCCGTGGCGGCTCGGCGCAGCTCGCGCCCGTGCACGGCCCCCGCGCCGACGACTCCCTCTTCCCCAACCCTGCCCTCCC
>JBCCQJ010000103.1:0-14341 GCA_039024395.1 Bacteroidota bacterium
CACGCATCACGCATCACGCATCTCTCCACTCTAGAAAAGACTGAACTGCCATGTTGATGCCGAAGCGGACCAAGTTCCGCAAGATGCAGAAGGGCCGTGTGAAAGGGCTCGCCCAGCGCGGCTCCCGGGTCACCTTCGGCGACTACGGGATCAAGGCGCTCGAGCCCGGCTGGATCACCTCCCGCCAGATCGAGGCCGCCCGTATCGCCATGACGCGCAAGATGAAGCGCGTCGGCAAGGTGTGGATCCGGGTCTTCCCCGACAAGCCGATCACGAAGAAGCCGGCCGAGACCCGCATGGGCAAGGGCAAGGGCTCGCCCGAGTACTGGGTGGCCGTCGTCAAGCCCGGCCGCATCCTCTTCGAGCTCGGCGGCGTCGACGAGGACCTGGCCCGCGAGGCCATGCGCCTGGCCATCCAGAAGCTCCCGATCAAGGCCAAGTTCGTCGTCCGCCCCGAGATGAACCCGGTCGCCCCGTCCGCCGAGGCGGTCTCGGGCGACGCCGGCGCCATCACGGCGACGCTCTCGAACGAGGACCTCACCAAGGTCTACGGCCTCGGCGCCACGATGGCCGAGCAGCTCCAGCAGGCCGGCGTCGAGACCTACGAGGCGCTGGCCGCGATCGACCTCGACCGGCTCCGCGAGATCATCGAGGCTGACGGCACCGACCAGGAGTCGGTCAACGAGGAGACGTGGGCCGCGCAGGCCCGCTTCCTCGCCGACGGCGACCTCGACGGGCTCAACGAGTACGTCGAGGGGCTCCGCGAGGCCGACGGCAACACCGTCGACACCGAGCCCGAGGCCGCCCCCGAGGCGGACGAGGACGCCGCTCCGGAGGCCGAGGCCAGCGACGCCCCCGAGGCGGAGGCCGACGCTGAGGCGGAGGATGCCCCCGAGGCGGACGAGGCCCCCGAAGCCGACGCCGACGACGAGCCGACCGCGTAACCCACTCCGGCCCCGGATGCCCACGCACCCGGGGCCGCTTTGCACACTGCCATGAAAGCCAACGAGATCCGCGACCTCAACGACGCCGAGATCGAGCAGCGCATCGCCGAGCACACCCGCGAGCTGACCGACCTCCGGTTCCGCCGCGCCGTGGCCGGCCTCGAGAACCCGATCGTGCTGCGCGAGCGCCGCCGCGAGATCGCCCGACTGAAGACCGTCCTCAGCGAGCGCCGCCTCAACCCCGAGAGCACGCCGCCGGACGCCGCGTGAAGCTTCCGTGCGAGGGGAGCCGCCGCGGGGGTCTGACTGAACCTTCACCCGAGGCGGCGTTATCCTCGCACCCTGGCTGCCCCGCCTCGGGGACGGCCGACCCGGCGCCCCCGAGCGCATCCCGTAGTTGGTGAGGTTCCGGCTCACCAAGCGAATAGCAACCCGCCCCAGAGAGGGCCCCAGGCTATGGCCAACGAAACCCAGACCGCCGAGGCGGTCGCCGAGCGCGGCGCGCGCAAGTTCCGCGTCGGCCTCGTCGTCTCCGACAAGATGGACAAGACGATCACCGTGGCGATCGAGCGCCAGGTGAAGCACCCCATCTACGGCAAGTTCGTCAAGCAGACGACGAAGCTGAAGGCGCACGACGAGACCAACGACGCCAACCAGGGCGACACCGTCCGCATCCAGGAGACCCGCCCGCTGTCGAAGACGAAGCGGTGGCGGCTCGTGGAGGTCGTCGAACGCGCCCGATAACTGACCCCTGCACGGGGCCGCCTCGGGGAGACCGCCCCGCGTCGGCTCGCACTCGGCACCCCCAATGATTCAGCAAGAGTCCCGACTCAACGTCGCCGACAACAGCGGAGCCAAGCAGGTCCTCTGCATCCGCGTCCTCGGCGGCTCCGGTCGCCGCTACGCCCGCGTGGGCGACATCATCGTCGTCTCCGTCAAGAACGCCATCCCGGGCGGCAACGTGAAGAAGGGCGACGTCTCCCGCGCCGTCGTCGTCCGCACCAAGAAGGAGTACCGCCGCCCCGACGGCTCGTACATCCGGTTCGACGAGAACGCGGCCGTCCTGCTCAACGACGCCGACGAGCCGCGCGGGACGCGCATCTTCGGGCCGGTCGCCCGCGAGCTGCGCGACCGCCAGTTCATGCGGATTGTCTCCCTCGCCCCGGAGGTGTTGTAACGTCAATGCGTTCGAAGGTCTGAAGGTCGGAGCCTCCACAGCGAACCTTCCAACCTTCAACCTTCCAACTTTCGAACCCCATCATGCCGCGCACGACGAACAAGCAGAAGAAGCTGCACATCAAGAAGGGCGACACCGTCGCGCTGACGAAGCGGATCACCGGCCACGGCGACGGTCAGAACGACCGGCCGAAGGGCCACCAGGCGCGCGTCCTGGAGGTGTACCCGGCCAAGGACCGCGTCCTCGTCGAGGGCGTCAACCTGCGGCTCAAGCACACCAAGCCGAACCAGACGTACCCCAACGGCGGCCGCATCGAGGCGGAGCGCCCGATCCACATCTCGAACGTGATGCCGATCGACGGCAACGGCAACCCCACCCGGATCGGCCGCAAGCGCGTCGAGGACCCCGACACGGGGAAGGGCCGGTGGATCCGCTACGCCAAGACCACCGGCGAGGAACTCGACAGCTAGAGAGTAGGGCGTGGATCGTAGGGCGTAGGCCCGGCCTTCACGCTCCCCACGACCCACGTCCGACGCACGACGAACCATGGACAACTACACCCCCCGCCTCAAAGAGCGCTACCGCTCCGAGATCGTGCCGGCGCTCACCGAGCAGTTCGGCTACGACAACGTGATGCAGGTCCCCCGCCTCCTGAAGGTGGTGGTGAACAAGGGCATCGGCGAGGCGTCGCAGAACAAGAAGTTCCTCGACGACGCCCTCGAGGAGGTCCGCAAGATCACCGGCCAGCAGCCGGCCGTGCGCGCGGCGCGCAAGTCGATCTCGAACTTCAAGCTGCGCGAGGGCATGGCCGTCGGCGTGGCGGTCACGCTCCGGGGCGACCGGATGTGGGAGTTCTACGACCGCCTCGTGACGCTGGCGCTCCCGCGCGTGCGCGACTTCCGCGGCGTGCCCGACCGCAGCTTCGACGGCCGCGGCAACTACACGCTCGGCGTCAAGGAGCAGATCATCTTCCCCGAGATCGACATCGACTCGGTGTCGACCGTCTCCGGCCTCGACGTCACGTTTGTGACGAGCGCCGAGACCGACGAGGAGGCCCACGCGCTCCTGAAGGCGCTGGGCATGCCATTCGTCCGCCGCGAGACCCAGGCCGCCTAGGGCGGTAACCCAAACCCAGAGACACCATGGCCAAGAAGAGCGTCATCGCCCGCGAGAAGAAGCGCCGCGAGACCGTCGCCAAGTACGCCGAGAAGCGCGCGCGCCTGAAGGCGGAGGGCAAGTGGGAGGAGCTGCAGAAGCTGCCCCGCGACGCCAGCCCGGTCCGCCTGCACAACCGCTGCGCCCTCACTGGGCGCCCGCGCGGCTACATCCGCAAGTTCGGCGTCTGCCGCAACGTGTTCCGCGAGCTGGCCGTCGAGGGCAAGATCCCCGGCGTCCGCAAGTCCAGTTGGTAGTGGGGGAGTGGGCACGTGATCACGTGTCACTCGTCCACATGCTCACTCGCACACTCGATCACTCCCCGCCCCTCTCGCGGCCAGGTGGGCCGCCGCCCCCGAGGCGGACGTCCCAAACCGGCCGAAGACCTATGAGCGCACTCAGCGACCCCGTCGCGGACTACCTCACCCGGATCCGCAACGCCCAGAAGGCCCGCCACCCGTACGTCGACGTCCCGGCGTCGAACCTGAAGCGGGCCATGACCCAGATCCTCCTCGACAAGGGCTACGTGGCCGACTACGTCAACGTGGAGGACAACAAGCAGGGTCTCATCCGGATCTACCTCAAGTACCTCCGAGGCGGCAAGCCGGTGATCGAGCGCATCCAGCGCATCTCGAAGCCGGGCCTGCGCCGCTACGTCGGCGCCGACGACCTGCCGCGCGTGATGAACGGCCTGGGCATCGCCATCATCTCGACCTCGAAAGGCGTGATGACCGACAAGGAGGCCCGCCGCGCCGGCATCGGCGGCGAAGTCCTCGCCTACGTCAACTAGAGACCCCGACCGCTATGTCCCGAATCGGAAACCTCCCGATCCCGATTGCCGACGGCGTCTCGATCGACGTCTCGGGCACCAACCACATCACCGTCAAGGGGCCTAAGGGCGAGCTGTCGCTCCAGGCCGACCCCGACATCGCCGTCGAGACGAAGGACGGCGAGATCGTCGTCTCGCGCCCGACCGAGCAGAAGCGCCACAAGGCGCTCCACGGCCTCACGCGGTCGCTGATCGCCAACATGGTCGAGGGTGTCACGAACGGCTACACGAAGGAGCTCGAGGTGATCGGCGTCGGCTACCGCGCCGACGCCAAGAAGATGGCCGGCATGGACGTGCTCGAGCTGGCGCTCGGCTTCTCGCACCCGATCTTCTTCGTCCCGCCGGACGGCGTCGACATCGAGGCGGAGACCATCCGCGGTCAGAACCCGCGCGTCAAGATCACCGGCATCGACAAGCAGCTCGTCGGGCAGGTGGCGGCCAAGATCCGCGCCCTGCGTCCGCCGGAGCCCTACAAGGGCAAGGGCGTCCGCTACACCGACGAGTACGTCCGCCGCAAGGCCGGCAAGACCGCCGCGCGCTAGCGCACCCCCCGAGGCGGCCGCCTCGGGGCCTCACCGTTTTCCTCGCGCGGCCAGACGGCCCACTCCGTCGGCCCCACAGCGCACCCCGAACCATGGCAAAGACCGCCCGCAAGGTCACGCAGCGCGCCCGCATTCGCCGGCGCATCCGCGCGAAGATCTCCGGCACGCCGGAGCGCCCGCGCCTGAGCGTCTTCCGCTCGAACAAGCACATCTACGCCCAGCTCATCGACGACGCCGCCGGCGCCACGCTGGCGGCCGCGTCGACGCGCGACGCCGAGGCGTCGGGCTCGGGCACCGAGGCGGCCAAGGCCGTCGGCCAGCGGCTCGCCGAGCGCGCCAAGGCGGCCGGCGTCGACCGCGCCGTCTTCGACCGCGGCGGCTACCGCTACCACGGCAACGTGAAGGCGCTCGCCGACGGCGCCCGCGACGGCGGCCTGACCCTCTAACCCCAGCACTCTCTCACAATGGCACAGCAGCAGAACCGAGGTCGAGGGCGGGGTCGCCGCAACGACGGCCGCGACAACGAGGCCAACAAGTCGAACCTGATCGAGCGCCTCGTCTCGGTCAACCGCGTCGCGAAGGTGGTCAAGGGCGGCCGGCGCTTCTCGTTCAACGCCGTCGTCGTCGTCGGCGACGGGAACGGGAAGGTGGGCCAGGGCCTCGGCAAGGCCAACGAGGTGGCCGACGCCATCTCGAAGGGCACTGAGGACGCCAAGAAGAACATGGTCGCCGTCCCGGTGACGCAGAAGGGCTCGATCCCGCACGCCGTCCGCGGCCGCCACGACGCGGGCACGGTGCTCCTGAAGCCGGCCTCCGACGGTACGGGCGTGATCGCCGGCGGCGGCGTCCGCGCGGTGCTCGAGTGCGCGGGCATCCGCAACGTGCTCTCGAAGAGCCAGGGCTCGTCGAATCCCCACAACCAGGTGTCGGCGACGATGGAGGCCCTCAAGCAGCTCCAGGACCCGGCCGAGGTGGCCGCCCGCCGCGGCATCTCGATCAAGCAAGTGTTCGAGGGGTAGGGCGCCGGGCGTGGAGCGTGGGGAGCCCCACGGCGCCGCGCTCGCCCGAGACCCCACGACCCACGACCTACGAACGATGTCTACTCTCAAGATCACCCAGACGCGGAGCACCATCCGCCGGCCCGGCGACCAGAAGCGGACGATGAAGGCCCTCGGCCTCGGCCGCATCGGCAAGACGGTCGAGCACGAGGCAACGCCCCAGATCCAGGGGATGGTCGCCAAGGTGAGCCACCTCGTCACCGTCGAGGAGGCCTAGCCTCCGCCGAGTGCCCCGCCTCGGGGCCCCGCCTCGGGGCGGGCGTTTCACGCAAAAGGCCCGGGGCCTCCCGGTTTCGGCCTCTATCTTTTCACCTGCGCCACCATCGGCGCCGCGCGGCCCCGCCACGGGGCCTGCGCACCGCGAGTCCGCCCCCGAGGCGGGCGCCTCTAGCCACCCCAACGATGGACCTCAGCAACCTGAAGCCGGCCACGGGCTCGACCAAGAACCGCAAGCGCGTCGGGCGCGGCGAGGGCTCCGGACACGGCGGCACGTCGACGCGCGGCCACAAGGGCCAGAAGAGCCGCTCGGGCGGCAAGATCCCGGCCTGGTTCGAGGGCGGCCAGATGCCGCTCCAGCGCCGCATCCCGAAGTACGGGTTCAAGAACCGCAACCGCGTCGCCTACGACCCGATCAACCTGAGCCGCCTCACGGCCCTCGTCGACGAAGGGCGCATCGAGGCGGGCGCGACCATCTCGCCCGACGTTCTCAAGGCGCTCGGGATCGGCGGCAAGAACGGCCGCTACAAGATCCTCGGCGACGGCGACGTCGCGGTCCAGCTCGACGTTCACGCGCACGCCTTCTCGGCGTCGGCCCGCGAGAAGATCGAGGCGGCCGGCGGCACGGCCACGGTCGTCGAGGCGTAAGGACTTTGCATTCTGAGCCGCCGACGCGGCTCCAGCCCACTTTGAACGCAGATGGCTTCGATCGCTGACTCGATCCGCAACATCTGGAAGATCCACGAGCTTCGGCAGCGGATCCTCTTCACGCTCGGCATCCTGATCGTCTACCGCGTGGGGTCGTTCGTGACCCTGCCCGGCGTCGACGCGATCGAGCTGCAGGCGCTGGCCGACGCGAGCGGCAACCAGGGCGGCCTGTTCGGGTTGTTCAACCTGTTCGTCGGCGGGGCCTTCTTCCGAGCCGGTGTGTTCGCGCTGGGCATCATGCCCTACATCACGGCGTCGATCATCATCCAGCTCTTGGGGGCGGTCGTGCCGTACTTCCAGAAGCTCCAGCGCGAAGGCGAGGACGGGCGTCGGAAGATCACGCAGCTCACCCGCTACGGGACGGTCGCCATCACGGCGCTCCAGTCGGTCGGCTACGCGATCAACCTGCAGGCCACCTCGGGGCCGGCGATCGTGATCCCGGCGTGGGCGTTCACGCTCGTGTGCGTGATCTGCCTCACGGCGGGCACCGTGTTCGTGATGTGGCTGGGCGAGCGGATCACCGAGAAGGGGATCGGCAACGGCATCTCGCTCATCATCATGATCGGGATCATCGCCTTCCTGCCGGCCTCGCTCGTGAACGAGTTCCAGGAGGTCCCGAACATCTTCGTCTTCCTGATCGAGCTGGCCGCCCTGTTCATCGTCACGATGGGCGTCGTGTTCGTGACCCAGGGCACGCGGCGCATCCCGGTCCAGTACGCCAAGCGCGTCGTCGGGCGGAAGCAGTTCGGCGGCGTGACGCAGTACCTGCCGCTGCGCGTGAACGCGGCGGGCGTGATGCCGATCATCTTCGCGCAGTCGATCATGTTCATCCCGAGCACGATCGCCGCCTTCTTCCCCGACAGCAACTTCTGGGTGACCGTCGGCACGGCGACGGGCGACATCTTCGGGTTCTGGTACTCGCTCATCTTCTTCGTGATGTGCGTGTTCTTTACCTACTTCTACACCGCCATCGCGGTGAACCCGCAGGAGATGGCCGACACGATGAAGCGCCAGGGCGGCTTTATCCCAGGCGTGCGCCCGGGCCGCCAGACGAGCGAGTTCATCGACACGATCCTGACGCGGATCACGCTGCCGGGCGCCATGTTCATCGGCTTCGTGGCCATCTTGCCGGCGGTCGCGGCGCAGTTCGGCGTGCTGCCGGGCTTCGCGCAGTTCTTCGGCGGCACGAGCCTGCTGATCCTGGTCGGCGTGACGCTCGACACGCTGCAGCAGGTCGAGAGCCACCTTCTGATGCGCCACTACGACGGCTTCATGAAGACGGGCCGCGTGCGCGGCCGTCGCCGCTAGCATGGCGACGGGCCGGATCACCCTCAAGAGTGAACGCGACGTCGCCGGGCTCCGCGAGGCCGCCTCGGTGGTCGGCCGCGCCCACGCCGAGGTGGCGGCCCGGATCCGGCCCGGCATCGCGACGAAGCGCCTCGACGAGGTCGCCGAGGCGGTCATCCGCGACGCCGGCGGCCGCCCGGCGTTCAAGGGCTACCAGATGGGAGGCGGCACGCCGCCGTTCCCGGGCAGCCTCTGCATCTCGGTCAACGACGTGGTCGTCCACGGCATCCCGAGCGCCTACGCGTTGCGCGAGGGCGACGTCGTCTCCGTCGACTGCGGCGTCGAGCTGGGCGGCTACTTCGGCGACTTCGCCTACACCTACCCCGTCGGCGAGATCTCCGAGGCGGCGCAGGCGCTCCTCGACGATACCAAGGCGTCGCTCTACGAGGGCGTGGCGAAGGCCGTCGGCGGAAACCGCGTCGGCGACATCGGGTACGCCGTCCAGTCCTACTGCGAGAGCCGCGGCTACGGGATCGTCGAAGACCTCGTCGGCCACGGCATCGGGCGCCGGCTCCACGAGCCGCCGAACGTGCCCAACGTCGGGCGGCGCGGCGTGGGCAAGAAGCTCCGGCCCGGCATGACGCTCTGCATCGAGCCGATGATCAACGGCGGCACGGGCGACGTGACGATGGACGCCGACGGGTGGACGGTCCGCACGGCGGACGGCGCCCCGAGCGCCCACTTCGAGCACATGGTGCTCGTCCGGCGCGGCCAGCCCGAGATCCTCTCCTCGTTTGCGCCCATCGAGGCGGCCCTGGCGGCTGCCCGCGGTGAGGCGCCTTCCGCCTCGGTGCCCGCCGAGGCCGTTTCCTAGACACCCACCCTCTCCCTTATGGCGAAGCAGCCCGCGATTCGACAAGACGGCAAGGTCACCGAGGCCCTCCCGAACGCCCAGTTCCGCGTCGAGCTGGAGAACGGGCACGAGATCCTCGGCCTGCTCTCCGGCAAGATGCGGAAGTTCTACATCCGGATCCTGCCCGGCGACCGCGTTACCGTCGAGATGTCGCCGTACGACCTCACGAAGGGCCGCATCGTCTACCGCTACAAGTAGCTCCACCTCGGGGGTGCACCGCCTCGGGGCCTCCGCACGACGCGGACGGGGTTTTCACGCCCCCTCGGCACAGCGACGGTCTCGGTTTGGCGTTCTTCCAGGCCGGCCGTTTGTGCCCGGGAGCCCCCACCTCAGACCGATCCGACCATGAAGGTTCGCGCCAGCGTCAAGAAGCGGTCGGCCGACGACAAGATCGTCCGCCGCAAGGGCCGCATCTACATCATCAACAAGAAGAACCCCAAGCACAAGCAGCGCCAGGGGTAATGCGGCTGTCGGCCGTCGGCTGTGGGCGGTCTGCCCGGTAGCCCGAAGCCGAGAGCCGAGAGCCACTCAGACACTATGCCTCGAATCGCAGGAGTCGACGTTCCCGGGACGAAGCGCGGCGTGATCGCGCTCACGTCCATCTACGGCGTCGGCACGAGCCGCGCCCTGGAGATCCTGGAGCGCGCCGGCCTCGACGCCGACACCTACCCCGACCAGTGGTCCGAAGACGAGACGCGCAAGGTGCGCGCGCTCATCGAGGACAACTACGTCGTCGAGGGCGCCCTCCGGACGGAGACGCAGCTCAACATCAAGCGGCTGATGGACATCGGCTGCTACCGCGGCCTCCGCCACCGGCGCAGCCTCCCGGTCCGCGGCCAGCGGACGAAGACGAACGCCCGGACCCGCAAGGGCCGCAAGAAGACGGTCGCCGGCAAGAAGAAGGCACCACGCAAGTAGACCGCCTCCGCCTCGGAGCCCGAACGGGCACCCCGAGGCGGTTTCGCGTTCCGAGACGCGCGCACGCAGGCACCGCCCCGGCCGGGCTCACCGGCCCCCGAGGCGGCCACCCCTGACGCGCCCGCCTCGATGCCCCGCCTCGGGGCGCGGCCCCACGGGCCTCCCAACACCTACCGCAGATCATGGCGAAGCAGCAGCGCGGCCCCCGCCGCAAGAAGGTCCAGGTCGAGTCGAACGGCAACTGCTACATCAAGGCGTCGTTCAACAACGTCCTCATCACCATCACCGACGCCTACGGCAACACGATCTCGTGGTCGTCGGCGGGCAAGATGGGCTTCCGCGGGTCGCGGAAGAACACCCCGTACGCGGCGCAGGTCGCCGGCGCCGAGGCGGCCAAGGAGGCCTACGACCTCGGCCTCCGGCGCGTCGACGTGTACGTGAAGGGGCCGGGCTCGGGCCGCGAGGGCGCCGTCCGGGCGCTCGCCAACGCCGGCCTCGAGGTGCTCTCGATCCGCGACACGACCCCGATCCCCCACAACGGCTGCCGGCCGCCCAAGCGCCGCCGCGTCTGACGCGCACGGCGCCGGGCTGAAACGTCCGGTTGCGCCCGCCTCGGTGCCCGTCGGCTTCGGCCGTCGGACGGCGCCGGGGGCGGAACGCACGTAGCACCGCCGCCTCGTAGCCCCGAGGCGGCTGAACTCACGAGACAACCAAACACATGGCCCGTTACCGCGGACCCAAGCAGAAGATCGCCCGCCGCTTCGGCGAGCCCATCTTCGGACCCTCCAAGGCGCTCGAGCGCAAGCCCTACGGCCCCGGCCAGCACGGCAACGCCCGCCGCCGCAAGGAGTCCGAGTACTCCGTCCAGCTCAAGGAGAAGCAGAAGGCGAAGTACACCTACGGCCTCCTGGAGCGCCAATTCCGGAACCTCTTCGAGAAGGCCGCCCGCAAGAAGGGCGTCACCGGTGAGAACCTGCTCCAGTTCCTCGAGGCGCGGCTGGACAACGTCGTCTTCCGCCTCGGGTTCGCGCGCACGCGCCGCCAGGCCCGTCAGCTCGTCAACCACGGGCACGTGATGGTGAACGACCGCGTGTCGGCCATCCCGAGCCACCAGCTCCGGCCCGGCGACATCGTCGAGATCCGGCCGAAGTCGAAGAACCTCGCCATGGTGCAGGACGCAGCGAACGTCAACCGCCGCAACTTCCCGCACCTCGAGGCCGACCGCGACAGCCTCAAGGGCAAGTTCCTCGACTTCCCGGCTCGCGAGGACATCCCGGAGAACATCAAGGAGCAGCTCATCGTCGAGCTCTACAGCAAGTAACCGCCCGCGCCGCCTCCGAGCGCCACGGCGCGCTCCGAGGCGGGGCACGCGACCGGCCAGCATGCACCGGCCGTCGCGACATCTCACCTTTCGACACCCAGCCACAGCATGGCCCAGTTTCAGCTTCAGATGCCCGACGGCGTCACGGTCGAGGAGATGAACGAGACCTACGGGCGGTTCGTCGTCCAGCCGCTCGAGCGCGGCTACGGCGTGACGATCGGGAACGCGTTCCGGCGCGTCCTCCTGTCGTCGCTCTCGGGGACCGCCATCACGGCCGTCCGCATCGACGGCGTCCAGCACGAGTTCTCGACGATCCCCGGTGTGACCGAGGACGTCTCCGACATCATCCTCAACCTCAAGGGCGTCCGCTTCCGGGCCGAGGAGGAGGACGAGGGCTCCGTCTCGATCCACCTCGAGGGCGCCGGCGCCTGGACGGCGAAGGACATCGCCGACAACACGGCCGACTTCGAGGTCCTCAACCCCGACCACCACATCGCGACCCTCGCCGAGGACGCCGACGTCCGCGTCGACCTCCGCGTCGAGCAGGGCCGCGGCTACGTCGGGGCCGACGAGAACAAGCGCGCCGACGACCCGATCGGGGTCGTCTCGGTCGACTCGATCTTCACGCCCATCCTCAACGTCAAGTACAACGTCACGCCGACGCGCGTGGGCGACAAGATCGACTACGAGCGCCTGACGCTCGAGGTCGAGACCGACGGGAGTGTGACGGCCGAGGACGCGCTCACGAACGCGGCCGCCATCCTGCGCGACCACATCGGCCTCTTCGTCGAGGTCGACACGACGACCGGCGAGGACGCCGAGGAGACGGAGGTCGACGCCGAGGTCCAGCGCGTCCGCGCGATCCTGGGCCAGTCGGTCGACGACCTCGACCTCTCGGTCCGCGCGCAGAACTGCCTCCGCGCCGCGTCGATCAAGACGATCGGCGACCTCGTCCGCCGGGAGGAGAGCGAGATGCTCAAGTTCCGCAACTTCGGCCGCAAGTCGCTCCAGGAGCTCGTCCAGGTCCTCGACGAGCGGGGCCTCCGCTTCGGCATGGACGTCGAGCGCTACGGCGAGCTGAACTAGAGGTTCAAAGGTCGGGAGGTCTAAATGTTTGAAGGTCGGCCTGTGCTGACCTCGCGAGTGACCTTCCGACCTTGTGACCTTTGAACCTTTAGACCCTCACTTCCCATGAAACACGGAAAGAAGATTCTCAAGATCGGCCGGAACGCCTCCCACCGGAAGGCGACCCTCCAGTCGATGTCGGCCGCGCTGATCGAGCACAAGCGGATCACGACCACGTTCGGCAAGGCCAAGGCGCTGCGCCGGTTCGTCGAGCCGATCATCACGAAGGCCAAGGACGACTCGACGCACGCGCGCCGGCAGGTCTTCCGGAAGCTCAACGACAAGGAGGCCGTCAAGACGCTCTACGCCGAGGTGGCGACGGTCGTCGGCGACCGGCCAGGCGGCTACACGCGCATCGTGAAGCTGGGCCAGCGCGGCGGCGACGCGGCCGAGATGGCGGTCGTCGAGCTGGTCGACTTCAACGACATCAAGCCCGACGGTTCGTCTGGGCCGAAGCGCAAGACGCGCCGCTCGCGCCGCCGCTCAGGCGGTGGGGCCGCCGCCGCTGCGCCGGCTGCGGAGGCCGCACCGGAGGTCATCGAGCCCGCCGACGAGGCCCCCGCCTCGGAGACGGAGGAGACGGCCGCCGAGGTCGAAGCCGCCCCCGAGGCGGACGCTCCCGAGGCCGAGGCCTCCGCTGACACCGAGGAGGCTCCCGTCGAGGACGCCCCCGAGGCGGAGGAGGCGCCGGCTGAGGCCCCGGCTGCTGAGGCCCCGGCTGCTGAGGCCGAGGAGGCTGCCCCCGAGGCGGAGGCTCCTGAGGCAGATGCCGCCTCGGAGGACGACGCCGCAGACGACGAAGACAACCGGTAGGGCCTCGCCCCTGCCAGCCGCGTCCTCCCTCTGACGGATGCGACTCGGGGCCACGCCGTCGGGCGAGGCCCCCCGCTGTTTCTCCACCACGGGGTGCGGGCGGCCCCCGTCGCCCTAGGCCCCGAGGCGGGGTACCTTCTGGCGCCCCTCGTGCCGCCTCATGCGTGCCATCGTCGTCGGGGCCGGAGACGTCGGGTACGACGTTGCGCGGCTCCTCTCCCTCCAGCGTCACGACGTCACCGTCGTCGACACGGACTCCGAGAAGGTCGAGCACGTCCGCGACACCCTCGACGTGCTCGCCGTGCTCGGCTCGGGCACTTCGGCCACGACCCTCCACGAGGCCGGCATCGACGACGCTGACCTCCTGGTGGCTGTCACCGACATCGACGAGGTTAACGTGATCGCCTCGATGCTGGCCGAGCGCGTGGGCAAGTCGTCCGAAGAGACGGTTACCATCGCGCGCGTCCGGTCGGACGACTTCACCGGTGCCGAGGCGGTGCTCACGCTCGCCGACTTCGGGATCGACCACATCATCCACCCCGAGCAGTCGACGGCCAACGAGGTGGTGTCGCTCCTGCGCCGGGCATCGGCGACCGACGTGCTCGAGTTCTGCCACGACCGCGTCCAGCTGGTCGGCATCCGGATCGACCGCGACGCGCCGGTCGTGGGCCTGACGATGGTCGAGCTGGCGCAGTCGAGCGCGCTCCCGTTCCGCGTCATGGGCATCTCGCGCGGCGTGCGGACGATCGTGCCGTCGGGCGACGCGACGATCCGGGGCAACGACCAAGTCTTCGTCCTCGTCGAGGCGGGCAAGATCGGGGAGGTGGCGAAGCTCCTGGGAAAGGAGGCCGGCCGGATCCGACACATCATGATCCTGGGCGGGACGAACGTGGGCTCGCGCGTCGCGGCGGGCCTCACGGCGCGACAGGGCCGGAACCGCTGGAACGGCGGCATGGAGGTGAAGCTCGTCGAGGCGGATCGCGCTCGCGCCGAGCACCTCGCCGAGACGATCGAGGGCGCGCTCGTGATCCACGGCGACCCGGCCGACATCGACCTGCTGGCTCGCGAAGGGCTCGCCGAGACCGACGCCGTGGTGGCCGTCACCGACGACGAGGAGTCGAACCTCGTCGCGTGCCTGATGGCGAAGCACCTGGGGGTGCGCAAAACCATTGCGCTGCTCTCCAAGAGCGCCTACATCCCCATCTCGCAATCAATCGGGCTCGACGCAGCCGTCAGCCAGAAGCTCGCCGTCAGCCGCGAGGTGCTGCGCTACCTGCGCGGGTCGCACGTCTGCTCGGCGGCGACGATCCACGGGCTCGACGCCGAGATCCTGGA
>JBCCQJ010000104.1:0-14332 GCA_039024395.1 Bacteroidota bacterium
GGCGCGAGCGCGCCGGGCGGCGTACGAGCGCTGCGGGCCACATGACAAGGCGGCCTGGGTCCCGCCTCCTCCGTGCCTTGTTGGGCGAACGTAGCCCGGAGGGGCGATTCGCCAGCGGCCCGATCAGCATACCATGACACGCCCGCCATTCGCCGCCTCGGTGGAACACGGAACAGTCGGTCACCTACATCGCCAACCCTTCTTCGCTTCCTGGTCTTGCCAAGAGAAGCCGCTCTAAATCGCTCTCTCCGAGCGTTCCCGGCTTGAGGTAGATGTTCACCCGGCCACGCAGTCCGGCGGTGTCTATCGCGAGGTCCTTTAGGGCTCGGAGTTCGATCTCCGTCACCCCTCCCTCCCACTCGTGCTGGACATGGAACAAGGCTCTTCGAACACGGTGACGGCGAGAGGGCATCACTCGCGCGACGGCCGCCTTAAGTGACGCATTCGCAGAAGCGTAGCTGCCGAACACCATTCTTGGGTGATCGAATCCGCCCCCTGTGATCTCTTCGCTTCGGCCCGTTCCGGGCACCTCGACGAGAGCCCGGCCGGGAAAGACCTGGACATAGAGGTCGCAGACCGGTCGAAACACTACCCCTTCGGGCGGAGCGTCACGACGGGCAGCAGGCACTCCTCCATCGTCACGCCGCCGTGCTGGAACGTGTCGCGGTACTGGTTGACGTAGCGGTTGTAGTTCGTCGGGTAGACGAAGTAGCCGTCGCCCTTGGCGAAGATGTAGTTCTCGTTGATGCCCAGCCGCGGCAGGCCGTACGTCTCGGGCTCCTTGACGAAGATCGCCTCGCCGGCGTCCACCTTCAGGTTGCGGCCGTGCTTGTAGCGCAGCGACGTGCTCGTCTCGCGGTCGCCGATCACCTTCGTCGGCGAGAGGGCGCGGACGGCGCCGTGGTCGGTCGTGACGACGACCGTGCAGTCGTGGCGGGCCAGCTCCTGCATCGCGGCGAGCAGCCACGAGTGTTCGAACCACGCGCCCGTGAGCGCCCGGTAGGCCGGCACGTCGGGCGCGATCTCCTTGAGGATCTTGGTGTCGCTGCGGCTGTGCGCCAGGATGTCGACGAAGTTGACGACGACCGCCGCGAGGTCGTGCTGGAGGTAGTCGGTCACCTGGTCGGCGAACTGGCGGCCGTCGTTCTGGCTAACCAGCTTGCTGTAGCGGACGCGCGTCTCGCCTCGGTGCTTGCGGCCGAGGAGATCGTCGAGGAACGACGCCTCGTGGGCGTTGAGGCTCTCCTCGTCCTGCCGCTCGTCGACGGTGTAGCGGTCCGGGAACCGCTTGGCGAGGTCGATCGGCAGCATCCCGCCGAAGATGGCGTTGCGGCTGAACGGCGTGGCCGTGGGCAACAGGCCAAAGTGCCAGTCCTTCTCGACCTCGAACAGCCCGTGCAGGTGGCGCTCGAAGAGGAGCCACTGGTCGTACCGCATGCAGTCGATCAGCAGGAACACGACCGGCCGCTCGGGCGCCGAGCCGACGTCCCCGAGGTGGGGCAGCACGTGCGTCGGGATCACCTCGTGGCTGAGCGCCGGGCGGTCGCGGCGCGGCTTCTCGCCCGACCGGGCCTCCTCGATCCAGCGCGGGTAGCGGTCCTCGACGAAGTCGGCGAAGCGGTCGTTGGCCTCGCGGTACTGGTCGTCGAGGATCTGGCGGACGCCCTCGTCGGCGCC
This sequence comes from Bacteroidota bacterium, assembly GCA_039024395.1. GTDB lineage: Bacteria > Bacteroidota > Rhodothermia > Rhodothermales > Rubricoccaceae > Rubrivirga. The sequence continues at coordinate 1,678 of JBCCQJ010000104.1, forward strand.
GGCGAGGTCGAGATCGTGACGGACGAGCTGCTCGTAGACCTCGGTCCACTCGGCCGCGTCGAGGTCGCCCCCGATGCGCGCCGTGAGCTGCCCGAAGCCCTGCAGGAAGTCCTGCTGCACCTGCGCCCCGCGGATCTTCTCGCCGTCGAGGATCTTCTTGACCGAGAGCAGGATCTGCTTCGGGTTGACGGGCTTGATGAGGTAGTCGGCGATCTGGCGGCCGATCGCGTCCTCCATGATGTGCTCCTCCTCGGACTTCGTGATCATCACGACCGGCGTCTCGGGGCGGTCGGCCTTGATCTCCTGGAGCGCGTCGAGCCCGCCGAGGCCCGGCATCTGCTCGTCGAGGAAGACGACGTCGTAGCGGTCGGTGCGGGCGCGGTCGACGGCGTCGGCGCCGTTCGAGACCGTCTCGACGGCGTAGCCCTTGGCTTCGAGGAAGAGGACGTGGGGCTTGAGGAGGTCGATCTCGTCGTCGGCCCAGAGGATGCGCGGCATGGCGGAGGCGGAAGGGGCGTAGCGACGGGTCGAGCGGCAACGAGGCAGATGGGGCTGGCGTCAACGCCCCGAGGCGGCCGCTGGTGCCCGGGCACGGCGGGCACCGCCTCGGGGTCGGCGACCGGTGCCGGCGGATCTCTCCTGTGGACCCCTCTCCGTACTGCCGCGGCTCCGCCTCGGGGCACGCGACCGACGGTGAGCGCGGTGTTCTCTCCACCCACCGAGGCGGCGGCGCCCATGGCCCGTCCGTCCTCGGTCCGCGCGGATGAAAAAACCGGTCAAGAGCGAACACCGGCCGGTCGGGGCGCACCTCCAGGAAGAGTCACACGTTTGCGTTTTCTCTCTCCCACCTTCCACCCACCATGCGACACCTGATCCTCCTCGCCCTTGCCGGGCTGATGGCCGGCCCGGCGATGGCCCAGGTCGAGGCCACCGCGCCCGGCCTCGCCGGCGCCGACCTGCCGCCGCTCCTCGACCGCGAGGTGTTCTTCGGCAACCCCGAGATCTCCGGCGCTCAGCTCTCGCCCGACGGCGCCTACCTCACGTTCCTGCGCGACTACGAGGGCGTCCGCAACGTCTGGGTCAAGGGCATCGACGAGCCGTTCGACGCCGCCCGCCCGCTCACGGCCGACGAGCGCCCGGTCCCAGGCTACTTCTGGAGCCAGGATGGCGCGTTCGTGCTCTACGTCCAGGACAAGGGCGGCGACGAGAACTTCCACGTCTACGCCGTCGACCCCACCGAGGCGGTGGGCGGCACCGTCCCCGAGGCGCGCAACCTGACCGACGTCGACGGCGTCCGCGCGGTGATCTACTCGGTCCCCGAGGACGACCCGGCGCACATCGTCGTCGGGCTCAACGACCGCGACCCGGCCTACCACGACGTGTACCGCGTCAACCTGGCCTCGGGCGCGCGCGAACTGCTGATCGAGAACACCGATGAGGTCGGCGGCTTCCTGTTCGACGACGCAGGTGACGTCCGCTTCGCCGTCAAGGCGTCGCCCGGCGGCGGCCAGGACTTCTACGCCGTCGACGCGGCGGGCCGCCTCGGGGAGGTGCTCTACGCGTGCACCTTCGAGGAGGCCTGCGCACCGGCCGGCTTCCACGCCGACAACGAGCGCGTCTACATGTCCACCAACCGCGGCGACCGCAACCTCTCGGAGCTGGTCCTCTTCGACCCCGCGACCCAGGCCGAGGAATTCATCGAGCGCGACCCCGAGGGCCAGGTCGACTTCGGCGGCATGATCTACTCGGACGTCCAGGAGAAGATCGTCGCGACGTACTACAACGGCGACCGGCTCCGCATCTACACGCAGGACGACGAGTGGGCGGCCGACCTCGCTTTCCTCCGCGCCGAGCTTCCCGAGGGCGACGTCCTGCCGGGCTCGATGACCAGGGACGAGCGCAAGATGCTCGTCACCGTCACGCGCGCCGAGGACCCCGGCTCAGTCTACCTCTTCGACCGCGACGCCGACACGGTCGAGCTGCTCTACCGCTCGCGGCCCGAGCTGCCGGTCGAGCACATGGCGTCGATGGAGGCCGTCCGCTACACGGCTCGCGACGGGCGCGAGATCCCGGCCTACCTCACGCTCCCGCGCGGCGTCGAGGCGGAGAACCTGCCGGTGGTGATGTACATCCACGGCGGCCCGTGGGCGCGCGACTCGTACGGCTACGAGCCCTACGCGCAGTTCCTCGCCAACCGCGGCTACGCGGTGCTCCAGCCCAACTTCCGAAGCTCGACCGGCTACGGGAAGGACCACCTCAACGCGGGCAACCGCGAGTGGGGCACGGGCGCCATGCAGCACGACATCACCGACGGCGTGCAGTGGCTGATCGAGCAGGGCATCGCCGACCCCGACCGTGTCGGCATCTTCGGCGGCTCGTACGGCGGCTACGCCACGCTGGCCGGCGTCACGTTCACGCCCGACCTCTACGCCGCGGCCGTCCCCTACGTCGCGCCGTCGAGCCTGATCACGCTCATCGAGAGCTTCCCGGCCTACTGGCGGCCGTTCCTCGAGGGCTCGTGGTACCGGCGCGTGGGCGACCCGGCCGACCCCGAGGACCGCGCCGACCTCGAGGCGCGGAGCCCGCTCAACTTCGTCGACCGCATCGAGACGCCGCTGCTCGTCGTCCACGGCGCCAACGACCCGCGCGTGACGCAGCGCGAGAGCGACCAGCTCGTGATCGCGCTCCGCGACCGCGGCGTGGGCGTCGAGTACCTCGTCGCGCCCGACGAGGGCCACGGCTTCCGCAGCGAGCCCAACCGGATGGCGCTCGCCGCCTCGATGGAGCGCTTCCTGGGGCTCCACCTCGGAGGCCGCGTCCAGACCGAGATGCCGTCCGAGATCGAGGCCCAGCTCGAGGCGATCACCGTCGACCCCGCCTCGGTGACGCTCGCCGCCGCCCCCGAGGCGGCCGAGGCCGGCGCCTTCGACGCGAGCCTGCTCGCGCCGGTCACGCTCACCTACGACGCCACGATCGCGGTCCAGGGGCAGGAGGTGCCGCTCGAGATCACGCGGACGCTCGACACCCACGGCGACGGGTTCGTGGCCGTCGACGCGGTCTCGACGCCCATGGGCGCCGCCACCGACTCGACGATGCTCGACGCCCGCTTCCACCCCGTCGCGCGGCGCGTCGCGCAGGGGCCGGTCTCGCTCGCGTTCGACTTCGCGCCCGACCGGATCACCGGCGAAGTGAGCGCCCAGGGCACGGCCACACCGGTCGACGTCGCGCTCGACGCGCCGGTCGCCGCCGACGGCGCCTCGCTCGCCTTCGGGATCGGCACGCTGCCGCTCGCCGAGGGCTACCGCGCCAGCTTTGCCGGCTTCGACAGCCAGGCGCAGCGGCCGCAGACGACCGTCATCGAGGTGACCGGCCGCGAGACCGTCGAGGTGCCCGCCGGCACCTTCGAGACGTGGGTCGTCGAGATGACCGTCGGCGACGGGACGGCCGCCGGCTCGGGGACGTACCACGTCTCGACCGATCAGCCCGGCGTGGTCGTCAAGACGGAGGTCGGGCTCGGGCCCCAGATGGGCGGCGGCACCGCCACGTCGGTCCTCGCGTCGATGGACTAGAGCAGCTCCTCCGGACGCTCCACCTCGGGGTCCCGCTGCGTCGTGCGGCGGGACCCCGTGCGTTCGGCCCCGAGGCGGCGTGAGCCCGCGCGGCCGGCTTTTCCGGTTCTCCGGGTGTCCACCCCCGCCCCCATGCGCATCCCGACGCTCCTGCTCGCCCTCCTCACGCTCACCGCCTGCGACACCGCCGCCGAGGACGCCGTCCGCCTCGGGGGCCGCTACGACGGCGCGGCGACGGCCACGTTCGCCGACGGCGCGGGGACGGTCGCCATCTCGTTCGACGTCGATCTCGATCTCGAGGCGCCGGACGGCAGCGGCGTCTCCGAGGGCGAGGGGACGATCGCGCGGGGCGCGGTCGAGAACGCTCCGGCACAGGCGCTCCGCGGCGAGGCCACCGCGACCACAAGCGGTACGCGGGTCACGCTGTCCATCGCCGCCACGCAGACGGCGCGGGCGGCGCGAGGCGGCGGCCTCTTCCTCGACGGGACGGGCACGCTGAACGAGAGCGGAGACCTCGTCCTGACCGACGCGACGATCCGCGACTTCGCCTACGGCACCTCGTCGACCTTCACGATCACTCTCCGACGCTGACGGTCCGGCGCGCATCTTCGGCGACCGTCGCGCGTTGGGGGCCTCTCCCCAGATTCTCTGACATGACGTCTCGCCTTGTGTTGCTCGCGGCCTTCCTTCTCGGGGCCGCCCCGTCGTTCGCCCAGTCGACCCCGCCGCCGGAGCCGCCAGCCGACTGGCACCTCCTCGACCCCGACGCCGCCGGCGTCGTCGGCATCAGCCTCGACGAGGCCTACGCCCTCCTCGGGGACCGCGCCCCCGAGGCGGTGGTCGTGGCGGTGCTCGACAGCGGCGTCGACATCGACCACGCCGACCTCGCGCCCGTCCTCTGGGTCAACGACGACGAGGTGGCCGGCAACGGCCTCGACGACGACGAGAACGGCTACGTCGACGACGTCCACGGCTGGAGCTTCCTCGGCAACCCGTCGGGCGAGAACGTCGAGGGCGACTCGTGGGAGCTGGCCCGCCTCGTAGCCCTCTGTCGCGCCGGCACCCCGCACCCGGCCTACCCCGACTGCGAGGCGCTCGAGGCCGACCTCGAGGCGGAGCGCGCGAAGTACGCCCCGCAGGCCGCCCAGCTCCGCCAGATCCTGCCCATCGTCCAGGACGCCGACGCCCAGCTCCGCGAGGCCTTCGGCGACGACTACGACCCCGAGGCGGTCGACCCCGGCGGCGACGCCCGCCTCGGGCAAGCCGTCTCGATCATGCGCCAGCTCGCCGCGCAGGGCGCCGGGCTCGCCGAGCTGGAGGCCGCCGTCGAGCAGCTCACCCAGATCCTCGACGTCAAGCTCGACCCCACCTACGACAGCCGCCACATCGTCGGCGACGACCCCAACGACCTCACCGAGCGCTTCTACGGCAACGCCGACGTCGAGGGGCCGAACGCAAACCACGGCACCGGCGTGGCCGGGCTCATCGGCGCCGCGCGCGGCAACGACCTCGACATCGACGGGATCGCGCCGGTCCAGATCATGGCCGTCCGCACCGTGCCCGGCGGCGACGAGCGCGACAAGGACGTCGCCAACGCGATCCGCTACGCCGTCGACAACGGGGCCCGGATCATCAACATGAGCTTCGGCAAGGCGTACTCGCCCGACAAGGCGGTCGTCGACGAGGCCGTCGCCTACGCCGTCGAGCGGGGCGTGCTGCTCGTCCACGCCTCGGGGAACGACGGGGCCGACATCGACATCGAGGACAACTTCCCGAACCGCTTCTTCCTCGACGGCACCGCCTCGGAGGGCTGGCTCGAGGTCGGCGCGAGCGCCGCCTCGGAAGATGCCCTCGCGGCCTCGTTCTCGAACTACGGGCGGGAACGGGTCGACCTGTTCGCGCCGGGCGCCGGCGTGACCTCGCTCAAGCGCAACGGCGGCACGCAGACCGCGAATGGCACCAGCTTCGCCGCGCCCATCGTGTCCGGCGTGGCGGCGCTCCTGATGGCTTACTTCCCCGATCTCTCGGCCGAGGAGGTCCGCCAGATCCTGCTCGACTCGGCCGTCCGCTTCGAGGCCGACGTGCCCGCGCCGGGCAGCGGCGAAGCCACCCCGTTCGCCGACCTCTCGGTGACGGGCGGCGTGGTCAACGCCGCCGCGGCGGTCCGCCTCGCCCTCGAGCGGACCGGCGAGTAGCACCTCGGGGCGACTGACCGCGCCCCGAGGCGGCACAAAAAACGCCCGGCGGCTCCACGGCCGCCGGGCGAGCAAACGAGTCGTGGCCCGATCAGTCGGAGGTCAGCAGGAAGTCCAGGGAGTAGCCCGTGCCCCCGCGCGAGATCGTGATCGGGGCCGACGCCGCGTTGAGGGTGTCGAACGCGGCCGTGCTGACCGTGTAGGTGCCCGTCGGGACACCGTCGAACCGGTAGCCGCCGTTCTCGCCGCTGGCGACCGAGAAGCTGGTGCCGTCGATGGAAACGGTGACCGAATCGACCACGACCTCAGCGCCAGCCGCGTTGACCGTCGTGACCACGCCTCGGAGGGTGGCGGCGTCGGGGATCTCGACCTCGGAGCCGAGGTCGCAGGCCTGAAGGAACGAGGCCGACGCGAGGAGGGCGAGGGCAAAACCGGCACTGCGAAGTGCGCGGGCAGACGGCAGGAGGGGAAGCATCGGGTGCATGCGTGTGTGAACGGCAGGTGGAGCCAACGGGTTGGGGCGGCGGAATCTACAACGAAGCGGCCGTGAGAAACCAGCACCTTCCGAGTCCCTTCTGTGTGACCTAGGGCGTCTCGGATGCGTCGATCAGGCCTTCTCGAGGCGGACATCCTGCGCCTTGAGCTGGAGCGTCGTCCGGCCGTTCCATGTGTTCTCGTCGACCTGGAAGCACATCTCGAGGGGACGCCCGCGGCGGACGCTCGCGAGCGCCGTCTCGTAGCGGTCGCCCAGCCCGAACCCGATCACGGAGAACGTGGCGCCGCCATCGGCCTGAGCCACCCGCATCCGGAGGTGCTGCTTCTCAGCGCCGACCCGCGACGGCTGGCCGACGACACGGAGCCTCTGGCTCCAGAAAACCGGCCGGAGGTTGTCCGGCCCGTGCGGCCCGAACTGCCGAAGAACGCTCCAGAAGCGGGGCGTCACGTCGGAGAGGTGAAGGGGAGCGTCAATCTCGATCTCGGGGATGAACGCCTCGGGGTCGGTCACGGCCAGGCCGACGGCCGTCTGCATCCGCTCGCGAAGGGCGTCAACGCGGTCGACGGGCAGCGAGAGGCCGGCGGCGAAGGCGTGCCCGCCGAACCGCTCGAGGAGGTCCGAGCAGTGGCTCAGCGCGTCGTAGATCGAGATCCCCTTGACCGACCGCGCCGAGCCCTTCGCCATGCCCGTCGCCCCGTTCGAGGTCATGAGCACCGTCGGCCGGTGGAAGTGCTCGGCGACGCGGCTGGCGGTGATGCCGATCACGCCAGGGTGCCAGCCGGGCTTGTAGACGACGAGCGCGAGCGGGTCGTCGTCCATCATCCGCTCGGCGAGGGCGAACGCCTCGTCGCGCGTTTGCCGGTCGAGGTCGCGGCGGCGGAGGTTGAGGCCCTCGATGGCGTCGACCAGCCGCTGCGCCTCGACGGCGTCGGTGGTCGCGAGCAGGTCGGCCGCGAGCCCGGCGTCCTCGATCCGCCCGGCCGCGTTGATGCGCGGGCCGATCTGGAACACCATCTTCGAGGCGGTGCATGCGCTCAGGTCCACGCCTGCGCGGTCGGCGAGGAGGGCGATCCCGAGGCGGGGCGCCTCGCCGAGCTGCTTCAGCCCGGCCCGCATCAGGACGCGGTTCTCGCCCACCATCGGCACGATGTCGCACGCCGTCGAGACGGCCACGAGGTCGAGGTACGGCCACGCCTCCTCCTCGGGGAGGCCCAGCTCGGCGATCACGGCCTGGATCAGCTTGAACCCGACGCCGCAGCCACTGAGCCCCTTGAACGGATAGTCGCAGTCGGGCCGCTTGGGGTCGAGGACGGCCACCGCCTCGGGGATCGTGTCGCCGGCCGTGTGGTGGTCGCAGATGACGAGGTCGACGCCCACCGAGGCGGCGTACTTGGCCGGCTCGACGGCCGTGATGCCGCAGTCGAGCGCCACGATCAGCGACGCGCCCTGCGTGACGGCCTGGTCGATGCCCGCCTCGGAGAGGCCGTAGCCGTGCTCGAAGCGGTTGGGGATGAAGAAGCCCGCCTCGACGCCCTGGCTCCGCAGGAACGTCAGCATCATGGCTGTCGAGGTCGTCCCGTCGACGTCGTAGTCGCCGTAGACCATCACGCGCTCGCCCCCGCGGATCGCACGGGCGACGCGCTCGACGGCCCGGTCCATGTCCTGCATCAGGTGCGGATCGTGGAGCCGCTTCAGCGCAGGGCGGAAGAACGTGTGGGCGTCGTCAAACGAACGCACGTGTCGCAGAACCAGCGACCGAGCGAGAGAATGAGGGAGGTCGTTCAGCTCCGCCGAGAGGCGGTCAGCCAGGCCTTCGTCCGGGACCTCCCGGAGCGTCCAGCGATACGTCGTTTCCGGGGCCTCGATGTCAGAGGCCGCCGGTGTGGGTCCGTCGGGCATACAGGCGCGAGGCGTCGCCGCTCCGCTTTCAGTTCACTTCCGCCGAAGATACTCGGGGCGCCCGTATGCGTAACACTCTCGCAACGCGGCTACGCGCGCTGCCCCACGAAGCCGAGGATGCGGCCCGCCGCGCCCGCTTCGACGCGGTACGAGTAGAAGCGGGCGTTGCCGGCCACCGTGCAGCCGGCGTCCACCTCGACCTGCCCGACCCCCGCCTCGGCGAGCTGGCGCGCGACCTCGGCCTTGAGGTCGACGTGCGGCCGCGGCCACTCGGGGCGGCGCACCACGGCCGCCTCGGGGAAACGCGCGGCAACCTCCTCGCCCACCTCGAACGCCTCGGCCGAGATGCACGGTCCGAGGTATGCCCGCATCCGCACGGGCTCTGCCCCGAGGCGGCGCATCGCGCCGACCGTCTCGCCGACGATGCCGGCCACGGTCCCCCGCCACCCACTGTGGCACGCGCCGGTCACGCCCGCCTTGGGGTCGGCGAGGACGACCAGCCCGCAGTCTGCCGCGACGACAGTGAGAAGCAGCCCGGTCTCGGCCGTCACGAGACCGTCGTGCGCCGGCACGTGCCCCGCCTCGGTGACGACGGCCACGCGCGCCTCGTGGACCTGCCCCACCGACGCGACCGCCATGCCCACCTCGGCCCCGAGGCGGGCGCGGGTCGCGTCCAGCGGCTCCTCCGGAGGGGCGAACGCCCGCGTCGTGACGCCGCCCACGAGGCGGTCATCGTTGAGCAGATCGGGGCGGATCATCCGAACGTGGCGAGGGCAGCCGCCTCGGCGACATCGAGCGGCATGTCGTGGCCGGTCCAGAGGCGGAAGCTGGCCGCGGCCTGGCCGAGGAGCATGGGGAGCCCGCCGATCGTCGTGGCCCCCGCCGTCTCGGCAGCGCCGAGCAGCGGCGTTCGGAGGGGGCGGTAGACGAGATCGTAGACGACCTGCCCCGCGCGGAAGGGGCCGGCGTACGGTGTCTGCCCGTCGCCCATCCCGAGCGGCGTCGTGTTGACGAGAAGGTCCACGCTGGACAGATCGCCCGCTTCGGAGCGGACCCCCGTCTCGACCGTGCCACGGACAGGCTCGAGGTCGGCAAGAAGCGCCTCGGCCTGTGCCGGTCGTCGGGCGACGACCCTGAGGCGTCGGAGTGGGTAGCGGGTGAGGAGGCCGTAGACGACGGCCCGCGCCGCGCCGCCCGCGCCGAGCACGACGGCCTCTCCCCCGTCGAGGCGCTCGCCGTGCGGCTCCAGCGGTCCGAGGAAGCCCTCGACATCCGTGTTCTCGGCGTGCCACCCCGCCTCCGTGCGGACGAGCGTGTTGGCAGCGCCGAGAGCCTGCGCCGCCTCGGCGGCGGAGTTTGCGAGACGGAGTGCCTGGGCCTTGTGCGGGATCGTCACATTGGCGCCGTGGGCGCCGAGCGCGTGCAGCCCGCCCATCGCCTCCCCGAGGCGGTCCGCCTCGACCCGGCACGCGAGATAGGCCAGGTCCAGCTCTCGCTCCCGAAACGCCGCGTTGTGGATCGCCGGCGAGGCCGAATGTCTGACCGGGTCCCCGAGGAGGACGACGAGCCCGGTCGACGCTGTCACCCTTGCCCCTCCTCCGTTCGCCGATTCCCGTTCGCTCTCAAGCCCGCTCGTCGCCGGTCGTGCCGCGGCCCAGTCCGCCGGCGCGGCTGTCGCTGAGGTAGTCCGGGTAGGCCCGGCGGATCTCGTCGGCACGCGAGGGGTCCAGCTCCGCGGCGCGGCGGAACGAGCGGACCGCGCTCTCGCGGTGGCCCATCGAGGCGAGGGCCCACGCCTGCCGCAGGTGCGCCTCCGAGGAGGTCGGGTCGAGGCGGACGACCTGCGAGAACGCATCGAGGGCTTCGAGGCGGAAGCCCGCCTCGAGGCGGGTCTCGGCGAGATCCAGCCAGGCGTCCTTGTTCGACGGGTCCAGCTCGACAAGGAACGTGTAGGCGTGAAGCGCCTCGGCGAGATGGCCGGCGTTGTACTCGGTGTCGGCCCGAGCGTGCCAGTACTCGGCCTCCTCGGGGGAGAGCGCGATGGCGCGGCCGAAGGCGGCAAGCGCCTCGGTGTAGAGCGCCTGCGCGTCGAGGACGCAGCCGAGCCCGTACCAGGCATCGGCATAGTCAGGGTCGGCGGCGACGGCGCGGCGGAAGTAATCGACGGCCGTCTCGTACTCCCCCAGGTCGTCGTAGGCCAGGCCCAGGTTGTAGAACGTGGCTGCATCGCCGTCCTCGTGCTCGAGCACCTTGAGGTAGCTCTCGGCCGCGCCCTTCGCGTCGCCAAGGTTGGCGAGCGCGTTGCCCCGGTTGTACCACGCCGACGTGAACCCGTCGTCGATGGCGACGGCAAAGTCGTACGACTCGACGGCCCGCTTGTAGTCCCCGAGGCGGTTCAGAACGATCCCACGGTTGTACCACGCGTTCTGCGCGTACGGGTCGACATCGGTCTGCCGGTCGTACGCGCCGACGCTGTCTTTGAGACGCCCGAGTTGGTCGTAGCAGTAGCCCAGTTCGTACCAGACCTCCGGGTGGCCGGGTTCGGCCTCGGCACACTGCTCCAGGACCTCGGCGGCATCTTCGTACCGCTCCAGCTTCTCGAGCGCGATCCCCAGATTGAAGAGCGCGTCCGACGCCAGCGGATCGACCGTCAGCGCGCGCTCGAAGTCGCCGAGCGACTCCTCAGAACGCCCGAGCGTGTCGAGCGTGATCCCCCGGTTTACGAGCGTCTCCGGATCGACAGGGTTGAGGATCAACGCCTGGTTGTAGGCCTCCAAGGCTTCGGCATGCCGGTCGAGGTGGTTGAGCAGGATCCCCCTGCGCATCCACGGATCGGATGATCCCGGAGCCTGCCCGATGTGCCGGTCGACCACCTCGAGGGCGTCGACCAGGCGGCCCTCCTCGAAGTAGATCGTCGCGATGTGCTCCAGGTCGTCCGACTCGAAGAAGCCTGCCCCACCCTCACGCAGGAACGTTTCGTAGGCCTCCACGATGTCATTCGACCGCCCGTCTCCGATCGGGTCGTCAAACTCGAAATCGAACATTCAGCACGAGCCCGAAGGCTCCGCAAGGTGGGGGGACGCAGGGGTCATTGTGGACCCGGGCACGGGCTTGGACTAGTATAGTCGGCCCCCCCACAGGATGCAATGCCAGCCCAGGCCTCGGGCACCCATTTTGGCGTGCTCTTACGACGAGAGCGGCCGCTGATACCTCGCACGTCCCATCATGTTCATTTCGTTCGAGGGGATCGACGGTTCGGGCAAAAGCACCCAGGCACGGCTCCTTGCGGACGCCCTGAGGGCGCAGGGACTTTCGGTTCTGGAAGTGCGTGAGCCCGGCGGCACTCGCCTCGGAGAGGAGATCCGCGCGCTCCTCCTCGACCCGGGGCAGGACGTGGATCCGCGGGCGGAGCTTCTTCTGTTCTCGGCGGCGCGCGCCCACCTCGTGGCCTCCACGATCGCCCCGAGCCTCGAGGCCGGTGAGGTTGTGATCGCCGATCGCTTCTTCGACTCGTCGACGGTCTACCAGGGCGCTGGTCGAGGGATCGCGAATCCGAGGTGGCTCCACTCGCTTCATGAGTTCGCGACCTCTGGGCTCTCCCCGTCCCGGACCTACCTCGTCGACGTCCCGGCCGACGTCGCAGCAGCAAGGCGATCCCCCGAGGCGGATCGCATGGAGGCCGCCGGGCAGGAGTTCTACCAGACTGTCCGCGCGGCGTACCTTGATCTCGCTCGCGCGGAGCCGAACCGAGTCCTCGTCGTGGACGGTATGCCCGCCCCCGAGGCGGTCCACACCCTTATCCTGAGCGACGCAAGTCGTCTGCTCGCTGGAGGGTAGGACATGTCCCGGGGCGACGCATTCCGGAGCGGTTCAATCCCTGGTCAGAGGAAGAAAAAACCGGTCAGTGAAGGAACGAAAAGAGCCCCGTCATCTGACGATGACGGGGCTCAAAGGGGCTTGGCGACGACCTACTCTCCCACCTGGTGGCAGTACCATCGGCGCTGCGGGGCTTAACGGCTCTGTTCGGAATGGGAAGAGGTGGGTCCCCCGCGCTGTAGTCACCAAGAACTTGGCGACATGTTGGTAGCCGTAGCAAAACTGCATCGGGTGCTGCGCAGACCCTTGGGTCTTGCAGCGCTTGCGGAGCGTCATCGAACGACTTGAGGCATCACCGACGAGTGCGTACACGCACACGAGGGGGAAGCATCAAGCTCTGGTAGGTAATTAGTACGGCTCGGCTGAACACATTGCTGTGCGTACACCTACCGCCTATCAACGTCCTCATCTCGAACGACCTACAAGGGAGAACTCATCTCGTGGTAGGCTTCGTGCTTAGATGCTTTCAGCGCTTATCCCTTCCCGACGTAGCTACCCAGCAATGCATCTGGCGACACAACTGGTACACTAGAGGTCAGTCCGTCCCGGTCCTCTCGTACTAAGGACAGATCCACTCAATTCTCCAACGCCCGCAGCAGATAGGGACCGAACTGTCTCAC
>JBCCQJ010000105.1:0-14300 GCA_039024395.1 Bacteroidota bacterium
CCCTTGCCCTCGTCGCCCCACTGGGCGCCGATGACGACAGAAACTGGCATGATTGGGAGATGGGGATTGGGGATGAGGGGTCGGGGATTGGGGCACACCGGTCGCTACGAGGCCCCAATCCCCAAAACCCAACCCCAAATCGCTGAAGCTGGCCGCGGCCGCCTCGGGGGAGGCGAACGACTGGAACACACCGGTCAACTGCGTGACCGTGAGGAGCGTCTCGATGCGCCCCTCGACGCCCGCGAGGCGGAGGTCGCCGCCCGAGTTGCGGGCCGTCGTGAGCGCGCCGATGAGCATCCCGAGGCCGGACGAGTTCATGTGGCGCACGCCCGAGAGGTCGACGACGGCGCGGATGGGGCCGTCGCCCTTCGCCTCGTGCAGGCGGTCGTGGAGGGCGGACCCGTCGGGGCCCCCGAGGGCGTCGCCGGTCAGCGCGAAGACGGCGACGCCCCCGTGGTCGGTGTGCTCGATCTGCATCTGGTAGGGTTGAGGTGCGCGCGCAAGCTAGGGCCTACGCCCGCGCCGCGACCACGCGCCGGGCCGGGGCGTACTTCTTGCGAAGCGCGACCACGACCGGGCTCGCCACGAAGATCGACGAGTAGGTCCCGATGGCGATGCCGACGAGGAGCGCCAGCGAGAAGCCCTTGAGCACCTCGCCGCCGATCAGGAACAGCACGAAGACCGCGATGAGCGTCGTGCCGGACGTCAGGATCGTGCGCGAGAGCGTCGTGTTGATGGCCCGGTTGGCCACCTCGGCGAAGGGCTCCGTCTTGAAGAGCTGCACGTACTCGCGGATGCGGTCGAACACGACCACGGTGTCGTTGATCGAGTAGCCCACGATCGTGAGCAGCGCCGCGATGATGGCCTGGTCGATCTGGAGCGAGAACGGCGTCACGTTGTGGAACAGTGCGAACAGCCCCAGCACGATCGTCACGTCGTGCGCCAGCGTGATGACCGCCGCGACGGCGTAGCGCCAGTCGAACCGGATAAAGATGTAGAGCAGGATCACAAAGAGCGCCGAGAGCACCAGCCACACCGACTTCTCGGCGAGGTCCGACGCGATGCGCGGCCCGACCGAGCTGGTGCCGACGATGTCGGGGTTGGAGCCCGCGAACTGGGCGCCGAGCGTCTCTTCGAGGCCGGCCTGGAGCGCCTCGGCGTCGCCGCCGGCGGCCGAGCGGACGAGCAGCGTCGTCGGCGCGCCGAACTCCTTGGCCTCGACGCCTTCGCCGAGGACCGGCTGCAGCACCTGCCGCGCCTCGGTGGGCGGGATGGCGACGTCGGTGTCGACGATGAACTCGGTGCCGCCGGTGAAGTCGATGCCCGCCTCGAGGCCGGGGTAGAACAGCGAGAAGATGGCGACCGTGAGCAGGATGCCCGAGATCAGGTAGCTGTCTCGGTTGTGACTCAGGAAGTCAAAGGTGGGGTTTTCGAGGATGCGCATGGTTCTAAGAGGTTCAAGGTCTGAAGGTCAAAAGGTTGGAACGTCCGTCGGGTCTGGCCGCAGGGTGCGACACCGTCCTTTCGACTTTCGGACGTTCCGACATTCAGACCTCGTCAGCCGAAGGCCACGGAGCTGCCGCGGGCCTGGACGAAGTAGTCGATCACGAGGCGGGTCACGACGAGCGCCGTGAAGAGCGACGTCAGGATGCCGGCCATCAGCGTGACGGCGAAGCCCTGGATCGGCCCGACGCCCAGCGAGAACAGGATGACGCCGATCAGGAACGTCGTGATGTTGGCGTCGACGATGGCGCTGAGCGCCTTCGAGAAGCCGCCGTCGACGGCCGCCTTGAGCGTCTTCCCGCTCGCGGCCTCCTCGCGGATGCGCTCGAAGATGAGCACGTTGGCGTCGACCGCCATGCCGATCGTGAGCAGGATGCCCGCCATGCCCGGCAGCGTCAGCGTGGCGCTGAACGACGCCAGCACGCCGAAGACGAAGAAGACGTTCAGGAACAGCGCGATCGCGGCGATCAGGCCCGCCGTGCGGTAGTAGAGCGCCATGAACACGCACGTCAGCAGGAAGCCAACCACGAGGGCCTGCGTCCCCGCCCGCACCGAGGCGGCGCCCAGGCTCGGACCCACTGTCCGCTCCTCGACGATCGAGACCGGCGCGGGCAGCGCGCCGCTCTTGAGCACCGTCACGATGTCGTTGACCTCCTGGCGGCTGAAGTTGCCCGTGATCGACGTGCGGCCGCCGGCGATGCGGCCCTCGATGGTCGGGAAGGTGTAGATCAGGTTGTCGAGCACGATCGCGACCGGCTTGCCGATGTTGGCGGCCGTGATCTGGCTCCACCGCGAGCCGCCGGCGCCGTTCATCGTCAGCGACACCTGGGGCGCGTTGGTGAACGGGTCGAAGTCCGGCCCGGCGTCCGTGATGACGTCGCCCTGCAGCTCGACCCGCTCGTTGACCGCCACGAGGCGGTAGACCGGGTCGCCCTCGGGGGTGACCGACCCGGCGGGCGGGTTGGCCTCGTAGAGCAGCTTCACGCCGGCCGGCAGCAGGTTCCGGACCGCCGGCGCGCGCAGCATCTCCATCACGTCGGCCGTGTCGCGCTCGGCGACGACGCCGAAGACGGGCGAGTTCTCGGCCACCTGCACCATCTGGAACATCGACGAGAACCGGCCCGCCTCGTCCTCAGCCGTCTCGCCGGTCGTGATGTCCGAGAGGTCGAGCACATTGGCCGTGTCCGCCTCCGCCGCGGCGAGGTCGACGCCCGTCGTGTCCGAGTCCGTGGCCGCCGTCGTGTCGGCCTCCGCCTCGAAGGCCTCGCCCGACTCCACCGAGGCGTAGTACTGGAGGACGCGCTGTGCGGCCTGCTGGATCTCGGCCGTCGGCGGCGTGAGGTGGAACGTCAGCTTGGCGGTGCCCTTGAGCAGGTCGCGGACGCGCTCGGGGTCGTCGACGCCGGCCAGCTCGACCACGATGCGGCTCGAGCCCTGCCGCTGAATCAGCGGCTCGGTCACGCCGAAGCGGTCGACGCGCTGGCGGATGATCTCCTCGGCGCGGACGAGCGCCTCGTCCACCTCGGTGCGGAGGTACGTCTCGACGTCGCCGTTGCTGGAGCGCGCCGTGATGTCGGCGTCGGCGTCGCGGAAGTAGCGCGCCAGCCGGCGGCCCGCCTCCTCGGTCTCGACGGCCCGCGCGAAGATGTCGACGAAGTCGTCGTCGCTCACGCGTGCCTCCTCGATCGACGCATCGAGCGCGCGGTCGAAGGTCTCGTCGGCCCGCTGGTCGGCCAGCTCGCGCAGGAGCGCGCCGGTGCCGACTTCGAGCGTCACGTGCATGCCGCCCTGGAGGTCGAGGCCCAGCTTGAGCGCGTCCTCGCGGGTCTGGACGAGGTCCTCGTAGTTCTCGTCTTCGTAGGCCTCGCGGGCCTCTTCGTTCATCGCCTCCAAGTCCCGCTCGTTCAGGTAGTTTTGGACGGTCGGGTAGAGCTGATAGAGGGAGATCAGCAGGAGGGCGACGACGGAGAAAATCTTGAATCCGTTACCTTGCATAGGGATCGGGCGCACACACGTGCGCCGGTGAAATCAAAGGGGGAGGCCCGTCCCCAACGGACGGACCCGGTCGAGTGCGCAGGAGTCGGGGCCGCAGCCCCGGGGCGCCTAGGGCGCGCGCGGGCGGCTCTGGACCGCCTCGGGACGCGAGACCGTGGACACCGTCGCGGACGGAACCACCGAGGTGGCCGTGGGCGACGACACCACCGTGGGCGTCGTCAGGATGCCGGCGCCGGCGCCGCTCGTCACCGAGGCGGGCGTCGGGGCGAAGACCGCTTCGGGGGCGGCCGGCGTGACGAGGCCGAACGACTGGCCGTCGAGGAGGTCCTGGATGACCTCGGCCGTGACGGCGCCGCCGGTCGCCTCGGCGTAGGCGGCCGCGAAGGCCGCCACCGGGTCGGCCGCCGCCTCGGGGGCGTGGGCTGCGCGGAGGGCCGTCTCGAATGCCGCCGCGTCGTCGAGGAGCGACCGGAGGTCGTCCGCTCGGGCGTCGCGGGCCGCCGCCGTCGGCGCTACCGACGCGCCCACCCCTCCGACGAGGAGGAGAGCCACGAGGCGGAGCAGAGCCGGAGTGCGGAGGAGACGCATGGACCGTGGACGAGGCCTCACAACGAGGCGGGCGGCCGAAAGGTACGTTCCTCCCCGCCGTCCGCGCCCCGTCCTCCGGCTCTTCAAACGTTCGGAGACTGGTCAGTAGGTGCGCTTCTTCACAGTCCTCCTCTGAGCAATAGGGCCATTGGGTTCTGGCACCAATCCCACAAAACCAGTCATTCCCGCGCAGGCGGGAATCCATACGGCGCCGATTCTGGCTGCACCCGCATGGATCCCCGCATTCGCGGGGATGACTCTGTAGGTGGAGATGAGCCTCAGGACGAGAACGTCAGCCCTGTATGTCTGGGGAGGCTCCACAAGAGACCTCGAGCGACCAAACAGCCTCTACGAGTCGACCGAGAACACGAGAGTCGGGACGTACAGCGCCGACTCGGAGCCGGTCAGGCGCAGGAGCGACGCGTAGGTCGACGCGGGCGCGCTGCTCTCCTTGAGGTGGATCTGCTGGGTGGCCACGATCTCGCCGGGCGCCATCTCGTAGAGGCCCGTCACGCGCCCGAAGCGGTTCTCGTAGTCGACGCCCGTGAGGTCGGTCGTGAGCGACCACGCCTCGGGGAAGCGCAGCCGGATGCGCTTGTTGGTGATCTGGTCGTAGTAGATCCGCACGGGGAGCGTCCGCTCGCGGGTGTCGACCTTGAACGCGCTCAGCGAGGCGGGCGAGAGCAGGCCGCCGGTCTGGAACAGGATCTCCTCGGGGGTGAGGGTCACCAGGTTGTCGATCGTGTAGCGGATGCGGATCTCGAGGTCGGTCCCGTACTCCCCGAGGCGGACCAGGTCGTACTCGAGGTCGTCGACGTCGCCCTCGGTGTAGGTGAGCAGCTCGCGAATCTCGTCCTCGCGCTCCTCGTCGTCGAGGTCCTCGAACCGCTTGCGGTTGGCGTAGGCCGCGATCCCGCGCAGCGTCTTGACCTCCTCGACGTGCAGGATGCCGTCGGCGTCGATCTCGACGTCGTAGGTCTCGTCGACGGCGTAGCTGTCGACGTCGCGGTCGGGGATGTCGGTGAAGCCGCCGAAGCCGTCGGGCGTGATCCGCATCGCGCGGGCGCCCTGGAACTCCTCGGGGACGTAGTTGACGGGGAGGCCCTCGATGAAGGGGAAGACGACGTAGCGGTGCCCGTCGATCTCCGTGCCGACGGCCGGGATGGGGAACTGGCTGCCGGTCACGTACTGGTCGTCGAAGAAGCCCTCGCTCCGCGGGTGGATCAGGTAGTACTCCGCCTCGACGCCGACGCGGTCGAGCATCGCCTGCGTGAGGCCGGTGATGAGCAGCGGGTTGCCGCGCTTCTGGCGGACGACCGACGTGAAGTCGTCGTTGCGCGACTCGCCGATCTCGATGTTGCGCTGCACCCAGTCGACGACCTGCACCAGCTTCATCGAGTCCGACACGGCCTCGTCGGGCACCGCTTCGCGGGCGGCGTTGCCGACGGGGTTGGAGAAGAGCCCGCCCTTGCGGAAGGCGTACTTGGCGAAGTCCTCGGCGAGCGCCCCCCAGGTGTCCGGCGGGGCGTAGGTCGCCAGCCGATCCTGGATGCCGGTCACGCGCAGCTCGAGGTACTCGGCCGTCTCCTTGAAGTAGGGCGAGAACGGCTCATCCTCGTACGCCGGCACGTCGGCGCGCTCGTAGGTCAGGATCCGCTTGTCGAGGGCAGGATCGATCTCCACGGAGCCGACGGGGTAGTCGTTGCGGCCCATCCGCTTGATCTGGAGGCCCCAGTTCTGCGGGTAGATGTAGCGGATGCGCAGCGAGTCGACGGGCAGCGGAAACACCATCCGGTAGTCCTCGGCCAGCGGCGGCGAGTAGTCGGGGCCGGCCTCGTAGAGGACGCGGTAGGCCTCCTCGACGATCGAGCCCCGCTGGATGTCGGTGTAGGCCAGCTTGTAGACGGTCGCGTCGCCGTCGCGCTCGGTCGTGTAGTCGGCCTCGGTGAACGCGCGGACGGTGCCGTCGGGGCTGGTGACGCGCGAGGCGACGCCGATCAGACGCCCGCCGCGCTGGACGCGGATCGACTGCGTCGTCAGCCACTCCGCCTCGGGGTTGAGCACGAGGTACTGGGCCGTCCGCTCTTCGACGTACTCCCAGCTCGGGTAGTCGAACGCGTGCTCGTCGGTTTGGTCGATGCGGAGGAAGACGCCGTCGCGGCCCTCGTTGGCCTCGGCGTACGCCTCGACGTCGACGTCCCAGAGCGGGTCGAACATGCGCAGCGGGCCGTGGGTGTGCTCGGTCCGCTGGAGCACGCCCGAGCTGACACACCCGGTGAGGAGGAGGCCGAGCGCGAGGAGGGCAAGTCGGTGGATGGAGGTCGTCATGGCGCAGGCTCGTTGGTGGAGGCCGCCTCGGCGGCGCGGAAGATGAACATGCCCCGACGCGCGCCCAGGTAGCGGTCGGCGAAGGCGAGGTAGGGGTCGCGGTCGGGGCCGGCGAACCGGCGCGTCCGCTGGCGGAACCGGTAGTCGATCACCGTCCGCTCGCCGCTGGCCCCGAGGCGGGCGGCGAAGTGCGCCGCGTCGGCGGGCGCCCCGAAGGCCACCGAGTCGGGCGCGGCCTGCCACGCCCCGGCATCGAGGTCGAGCACGAGGCGGGCATCCGGGCGCCAGTCGGTGTAGACCGGGAGCGCATCGTTCGCGCGCTCGGCCGTCTCCGCGGGAACCGCCCGGAAGGGCGTGTGCGGCAGGTAGCGCCGCGTCGGCGAGGCGACGACGAACTCCGAGAGGTCCGCCTCGGCGCGGAACGTGGCCTCGGTCTCGCCCACGTCGACCGGCTCGAAATACCCGAGGCGGATCTTGTAGAGGAAGGCACCGGAGGCGCCCGAGAGCAGGTTCTCGGCGTCGAGGCGGCGGCCGACGGCCATCGCCTCCTGCACCGCCCCGAACAGGTCACCGCGGACCGTCACCGTCGCCTCAGCAGCGTCGGGCGCGGCGAGGCTCGCCGTGATGCGGACGTCCAGCATCGGGTCTGCCTCGAGGGCAGCCACGCGGACCTGCGCCGGCTGCGCCCCGAGGCGGAGCGCCTGGCCGTCGACGTCGCCCTCGGGCAGCGACCCGAAGGGAACGTAGCGGTGCGTCGGGTCGAAGTAGACCGCCTCGTCGCCTTCGCCGTAGGCGTTGATGACGTGGTTGTAGAGGAACACGTGCGCGCCCTCGAACGCGGGCACCGCCTCGGTGGAGATGAGCACCACGTCGACGTCGATCCCGAGGTGGGCGGCCAGAGCACGGACCAGGAACGCCCGGTCCTTGCAGTCGCCGTAGCCGCGCGACGCCACGAGGTCGGGCGCGCGGGGCACGAACGCTCCCTCGGCGCGCTCGTCGGCCACGTAGCGGATCGAGCCGCGGACGTGGTCGTGGATCGCCGAGACCGTCTCGCGCTCGGTCTCGCGGCGGAGCCCCTCGGCGACGGCCTGGAGCGAGGCCGAGAGCGTGTCGGGCACGGCGCCCTCGACGAGGCGCTCGTACCACGCGGCGAACGAGGGCGCGTCGGTCGGCAGAATCGGCCCCGCCTCGGTGTCGAACTGGAGCCGCACCGAAGCGTGGGCGTCGTTGTACGGAAAGAGCGGGAGGTCGTCGGCCGCCGAAAGGTCCGCGAACGTGAGCACCGTCTCGGTATCCGACCGCCGCTCGACCGTGTGCAGCTCACCGCCTCGGGGCGTGACCACGTCGAAGCCGGCCGTCACCGAGGCGGGGTGGCGCACGGCGATCTCGAAGCGCTCGACCCGGTCGACGTTGGGGACCTTCAGGATCGGCGCGTACGCCGGGTCGACGTACGTGCGGCGGTAGCGGTAGGCGAACACGTCGCCGGGCTCGGGGCGCCGCTGGGGCGTGAGGGCGTAGATCTCGCCCGGCTGGAGGAAGACGTCCTCCGACGGCGGCGTGAACGTCTGGATGGCGTCGCCGCGGAGGCGACGGCCGTTCATCTCGGCCCGCACGTCCTCGGCCGGGGCGTAGAACGGGTCGCCGACGAAGAACGCCACGTCGCGCGTCGAGCGCTCGCTGACGAACCGGACCTCGACCTCGGTGTCCTCGCGAAGTACTGCCCGCCTCCGGCGTCGTCAAGCGTGAACGTGTGCCGGACCGTGTAGCCGACGTCCTGGGCGTTGGCGCCGCCCCCCGCCAAGGGAGCGAGGGCGAGCGCCGCGGCACACGACAGCCTCAACAGGCTTCGGTGCGTGGGGGAAAACCGGGTGAGCGGGTGAGCCGCGCCCCGACCCTCTCACAGTGTGGGGACGCTGTGTGAGTCTACACCATCGCGCATTCGGGATCCACCCAAAGCGGTCGCTATTCGACGACCTCTACGCCTTTCCAAAAGGCGACATGGCCAGCGATCTCCGAGGCCGCTTCTTTGGGCTCGTCGTAAACCCATGCTGCATTCGAGTTGACGGCATCCCCCACCACGACGTCGTAGTACCCGGCGGTGCCCTTCCAGGGGCAGACCGTCGTGTGGTCGGTTTTCTGGAAGTGGTCACGCCGGAGCGACGCCGGCGGGAAGTAATGGTTGCCTTCGACGACAACCGTGTCGGTGCTCTCGGCCAGGACGGTGCCGTTCCAGATCGCTTTCATGGGGTCGGGGAGGAGGTGTGACGGCGCTCGGCGCGCACCCCGGCGGCGACCTCGCCCGGCGCCGGAAGCACGCACGTCTCGGCGCCGCGAAACGGGTCGACGACGACCGTCAGCCACTGGTACTGCTCGAGGGTCGAGGTGACCTTGTTGAACCGCGCCTCGACGGCCACCCTCAGCTCCTCGTACGCCTCGGGGCCGACGAGGATGGTGCGCGGCTCGAGGCCGGCGTCGCGCAGGTCGCGGACCTGCTCGTCGACGAACTCCAGGATGTGGGTGCGGGACGGGGTGGCTTCGAGGATCGTCATCGAGGCGGGGTTGGGGGCGGGTATACTCGCGTCGGCGCACTCCCTTCCCGATGCATCACGAAACCGGCACGTTCCGCTCGCCCGACGGTCTGGAGCTGTTCCGCCGACGCTGGACGCCGGACCGCGAGACGCGCGCGACGGTCGTCCTCATCCACGGCGTGCACGAACACAGCGGACGCTACGCCTACGTCGCGAGCGCGCTCATGCGCGAGGGCATCGAGGTGGAGGCCCTCGACCTGCGCGGCCACGGCCAGTCGCCCGGCGAGCGCGCCCAGGTCGAGGCGTTCACCGACTACACGCGCGACGCGGCCGCCTTCGTCGACGCCGTCCTCGCCGAGGCGGAGGGGCGGCCGGTGTTCTTGATGGGCCACTCGATGGGCGGGCTGGTCGTCTCGGGGACCGTCGTCGACCGCGGGACGCGTGGGCTCGCAGGCGTCCTGCTGTCATCGCCAGCGCTCCAGCTCTACGCGCCTCCGCTCTTGGAGCGCCTCGCGCCGGTCCTCGCGAAGTGGGTCCCGTCGATGCCCGCCGGCAAGCTCGACCTCTCGACGATCTCCCGCGACCCGACGATCGTGCGCGCCTACCGCGAAGACCGGCTGACGACCAAGAAGGCCGTCCGCGCCCACCTCGGGTACGAGTTCCTGAAGACGATCGCGCATGTGCGCGCCCATCCCGAGGCGTTCGACGTGCCGCTCTACCTCTTCCACGGGACGGGCGACAAGATCACCGATCCAGCCGGCACGCGGTGGCTCGCCGAGCACGCCGCCTCGGAGGACGTGACCTTGAAGTTGTACGACGGGCTCTACCACGAGACGCTCAACGAGCCCGAGCGCGACGAGGTGATCGGCGACCTGGCCGCGTGGCTCGTCGCCCGCATCGAGGCGGGGTAGGCGAACTGCCTCAACGCCTGTGTCTGTTCGTTTTTGATCTTTAACAATAACGGCCTGTGCCCCTGGCAGGAGTCGAACCTGCGGCCTACCCTTTAGGAGAGGGTCGCTCTATCCACCTGAGCTACAGGGGCCGTACGAGAACCGAATGATCTGCTCCCGGTGCCGACAGGATAAGCCCGACGCCGAGTTCTACTACAGGAGAACGGAAGGGCGTCACCACCCCTATTGCCGTACGTGCCACAACGCGTACACGCAGGAGCGTTTCAAGCGGCGCAAGCTTCAGGCCGTCGCGTACCTCGGAGGCAAGTGCGTTGACTGCGGTGGCCTCTTTCACGTCTCGGTCTACGAGTTTCATCATCGTGACCCAAGCCGGAAGGACATGACCGGCAACCAGATCAAGCGAGGACGGTGGGAGCGCGTTCGGCAGGAGTTGGACAAATGCGACCTCCTCTGTGCGAACTGCCACCGCCTCAGGCATTGGGCGGGTGATACTCGCTAGTCTGATCTAATCAGGTTCTCCTAGCTCGTCGGGCTAGCTTGGCGCGCCCCCTCCCCCGCCCCATGTCCGACGCCCCCGCGCCCCGAGGCGACGCCCGCACCGTCTGGTCGTGGGCGCTCTACGACTTCGCCAACTCGGCGTTCACGACGCTCGTCATCACGTTCATCTACGCGCAGTACTTCGTACGAGGCGTAGCACCCGATGAGACGACCGGGACGGTGCTTTGGTCGTGGGGTGTCGTCGTGCCGACGGCAATTATGGTCGCTTTACTCTCCCCCCTCCTCGGGGCGCTCGCCGACTCGACCGGCACGCGGAAGCGGGCGCTGTTTATCTGCACCGTCGTAGCCGTCCTCGGCAGTGTCGCCTTGTTCTTTCCGCAGCGCGGCGACGTCTTCCTCGCAATCGCCATCGTCGTCGTCGCGAACATTGCGTTCGAGATGGCGCAGGTGTTCTACAACGCCTTCCTCCCCGAGATCGCCCCGGCCGACCGGATCGGGCGGATCTCCGGGTGGGGCTGGGCGCTCGGCTACGTCGGTGGGCTCCTCTGCATGGTTATCGCGCTCGTCTTCGTCCTCCCCGAGGTAGCACCGTTCGGACTCGACAAATCGACGGGAGAGAACGTTCGCGTGACCAACCTCCTCGTCGCCGGCTGGTTCGCGCTCTTCTCGATCCCGGCCTTCCTCTACCTCCGCGAGCCCAAGCCAGAGGCGCCACCCGAGGCGGGCCTCGTGCGCAAGACATTCGGCGAGCTGCGCGAGACGTTCCGCGACCTGAAGAACTACCGCCAGATCGTGCGCCTGCTGCTGGCGCGGATGATCTACAACGACGGGCTGGTGACCATCTTCGCGATGGGCGGCATCTTCGCGGCCACGGCGTATGGATTCACCGAGTCAGAACTGTTGTTTTTCGGCATCCTGCTCAACCTAACGGCCGGAGTCGGCGCGTTCGCATTTGCGTCCCTCGATGACCGTCTAGGCGGAAAGACTACAATTTTGATCTCGCTCGCCGTTCTGACTGTGGCAACCATTGTGGCCGTATTTGGACCTACAAAGGCATGGCTGTGGGGCGCTGGCGTACTCATCGGGATTGCATCCGGACCGAACCAGGCCGCCAGTCGGTCTCTCATGGGTCGGTTTGTACCCCATGACAAAGAAACGGAGTTCTACGGCTTCTTTGCCTTCTCAGGCAAGGCGACGGCACTGCTGGGTCCGTTCCTGTTCGGTCTGCTGACAGCGTCGTTCGGATCCGCCCGCGCCGGCGTCGTGACCGTCATCATCTTCTTCGTGTTCGGCGCTCTGCTGCTTCTCCGCGTCGACGAGGCTGAGGGGCGCCGCACGCGGACCGACTCGGCGCCAGCCGCAGCCTGACGACCTCGGGGTTCGGCCGGAACGCCCGCCTCGGGCACGCACGGCAGAATGGGACTCGACGCGGCGACGCCTCGTGGCCAAGAATCCGCCTGTACAACCGTTGGAGCGTGGGCCTGGACCCGGCTCAGAATCCCGAAAAGGGCGGTGATGACTCGCAACCGGACAGTTGTCCGCGGTTGCCGGTCAGACCCCGGAAGGGAGTTGCCATGTCGTGGAGTGGGATTGTCCGGTAGGTCGCAAGCGTCCTATGCGGTCGTAGCGACGGGAGGGGCGACTCGCACGGTGACCTCGACAGAGCGCCCGGCGCGGGCGAGGATGTTGACGAGGGCGTCGATGGAGAAGCGGTCGATCCGGCCTCGCACGAGGTCGGAGACACGGGGCTGCGTGACGCCGAACCGCTCGGCGGCCTCGGCCTGCGTGATCCCCTCGGCCGCGACGTAGCGGGCGATCTCGACAGCGAGGCGAGAGCGGAGCTGGAGGTTGGCCGCCTCCTCGGGGCCGAAGCCGAGGTCAGCGAAGACGTTACCTGAGGAGGGGACGAACTCTACGTCGGGGTTGCCGGAGGTGGCGTCAGTACGGGTAGGGTCGGTGCTCATAGGGGTGCAGGGCTGGGGTCGCGGGGGCTCTAATCCCGTTGGCGGAGGAGGGCGCGGTAGCGGGAGCGGCCGAGATCGAGGTCGGCCTGAAGTGTCTTCCGGGTCTTCTTCTCGAAGACGTGGAGGACGTAGACAGCTTGATCGAAGCGGGCGACGTAGAACGAGCGGAAGGCGCGGCCCTCGTCGCGGACGCGGATCTCGTAGACGCCCGCGCCGACGGCCTTGATCGGCTTGAAGTCGTTGGGGTTGAGGCCGCGCTGAACGCGGTCGAGTTGGAAGCCGAGTTCGCGGCGGGCACCGCTGGGGAGGGCGCGAGCAGCGTGAAGAGCAGGTCGCGCCCACTCAACGGGTTTGAGGCCGCGGTCGGCCATTTGGAGGGAGTGAGACTCTGCCAACATACAATATGTGGCATAAATTGGCAGAGGGCAACCACGACGCGCTACCGGACAATCCTGCGTGGTTGCTCCTTGTCAGACCCCGGCCTGCCCCCACGCCCTCCCTCACAGACCCAGCGCGACACCGAGGTGGACTTTTCCGCGCCCGAGCGCGAGGTCCGGGTTGAGGGCGTAGCTCGCCGAGGCGAGGCCGACGCCCGTGCGCACGCGCAGGCCTGCTCCGTAGCCCGGCAGCCACTGCGTCTCCGCCTCGGAGCCGGGCAGCGTGGGCCGCTCGGCCAGGCCAAGGTCGACGAACGCGAAGGCGAACGATTCGGCATCGAGCAGGACGCGGTACTCGGCCAGCGCGCGTCCCACGACGCGCCCCACGAAGGCCTCCTCGTCGTAGCCTCGCAGCGACTGCGCGCCCCCGAGGCGGAACAGGTCGGCCTCGTCGTAGACCTCCGTGGCGGCGACGGCCTGCACGAGGGCGGCGTCGACCCCCACGACCGCGACCTGACGGGGGAGCGTGGGGACGAAGCCTCGGGCCGCCAGCGCGAGGCGACGCAGCGAGGACGCGACGCCATCGCCGAGCGCCGCCGCAACCTCCCCGCCTCGGCGGCCCTGCTCGACGGTCAGGTCGAGCGTGGCCCCCCGCCTCGGGGAGCGCGGGGCGTCGAGCCGCTGGAACCGGACGCCGACCCCGAGATACGTCGCGTCGGTGCGCCGAATGCGGGGCCTCCCCCCCACCGAGTCGGCCCCGAACACGCCGGGGCGCACCGCCTCGCGACTGAGCGACGCCACGAGAGACAGACCGCGCGCGACGGGGTAGCTCACGCCGACCTCATACCGCTGCCGCGAAAACGTCGAGTCGCGCGCCTCACCGGCAAACCGTCCGGCCAGGCCAAACGCGGTCCCGAACGCGAACGGGTCCCGGACGGAGAGGTCGACGGCCGACGTCAGCCCGGGGTTGCGGACGATCTCGGCGTCCGCCGTTCGTCCGCCGCCGAAGAGGTTGCGGAGCGAGACGCGGCCGTTGCCGACGACGCTCCCGCCCCGTCCGGCGGTCGGGGGCAAGTAGCCGAGCACGACATCGAAGGTCCCCGGCGCCGCCTCGCGAACCGGCACCTGGAGCACCAGTCCTCCGGAGGCGGAGCGGGCCAGGATGGGCTCTCCCACCTCGGCGTAGAGACCCGTCGCGTCGAGCGCCGACCGGACGCCTTCCACGTCCACCGCCTCGACCGGCAGCCCCGGCTCGACGCCAGCGACGCGCGAGGTGAACGCCCGGCTGGCGCGGCGCGCGCCGACCACCTCGACGCCTTCGAGGATCGCCTGACGCCCCTCGGCCACGCGGACCGTGACGTCGACCGCTCCCGCCTCGATGTCGAGGTCGGCTGTGAGCACCGCGTCGACGTACCCGAGAGCGGCGTAGCGCTGCGCCGCGGCGGTGAGGTCGGCGTCGAGGCGGTCGGCGTCGTAGGCGGAGTCGGGTTGGGACGTCCATCCCTCGGTGAGGGCTTGGTTTGAAAGAACCGAGACGCCTTCGATGGTGAGATTTGCAATAACGGCTTGATTACCCGGCGACGCGAACAGCGTGTCCGCCCGCGCCGA